>CAKMOD010000063.1 GCA_927910885.1 uncultured Prevotella sp.
AGTAAGGGTCTTAAAGGGCACCTTTTGCAAGTCAATTGGGCGTCTTTTAGAAGCCAAAAGAGCATGTGTTGGTTTTGAAACACATGAAAATAGTTTACAAACTTCAACTAACGGGGGAATAAGTTGTTTGTAGAAGACAGATCGATATCGCAGCTAATTACGTTTACCATATAGTTTACCCCCCTTTATAAAACCATCTAAATGGGGGTAATTATTTCGTTTATGTGATTAATCTCATTCTATTAACAATCTACGCATTTAACAGAAGAACCAAAAAAGAGACTTGTTGATAAGGTATGTTATCACAGTGAAAACAACTACATTCTACTTTTAACCATGAGTAATTCCGAACCATTATACGCTACCCTACCAATTCATTCCAAATTTCTACTTTCTAATAACATCACAAATTCTTTAAAATAGATTTCCTATCACTCCTGTCATCTAAAAAAGACTTGTAGCTCATTGATTTATAACAGATTTCTTTAAAGTGTTAAAAGTGACAGCAAAATAAAATTAAAACTATCATAGTAATATAGCTTTCATTTCTGCAAATGGTAAACTATTCTATCTCATAAAGAACAACTATAAAAATAATTATTTGCAAGAATTACAAATTATGTGTACCTTTGCATTGTCTTTGAGTAAGATTAAAGATTACCTGAGGAATCAGAAAAATAAAGAAATCCTTTTACCATATAAAGGATTATCTATAGCACTTATAATAATTAAATTAGGTAAATAGCAATGAGGATAGCATTTTTTGACGCAAAGTCGTATGACATCGAGTCTTTCAACGATGTAAACAAGGATTATAATTTCGATATTCGCTATTATCAAGAGCGTCTAAGTATTAGTACTGTGCCTTTGGCAAAGGGTGCAGACGTGGTTTGTATTTTCGTAAATGCAGAGTGTGATGCAAGGGTTATTGATGAATTAGTGAACAATGGTGTAAAACTTGTAGCTCTTCGATGTGCCGGTTTCAATAATGTTGACCTTAAGGCTGCTAAAGGTCGTATTAAGGTGACACACGTACCTGCTTACTCTCCACATGCTGTTGCTGAGTATGCTGTAGCACTGATGCTAAGTCTTAACCGTAAGATTTATCGTGCTGTGAACCGTACACGTGATGGAAATTTCACATTACATGGTTTGTTAGGCTTCGACATGCATGGTAAGACAGCAGGTGTTGTTGGTATGGGTCGTATTGCCAAAGAACTTATTAAGATTCTGCATGGCTTCGGTATGAACATTATGGCATACGATCTCTATCCAGATCAGGAGTTTGCAAAACAGTATGATGTAAAGATTGTTCATCTTGACGAACTTTATGCTAATAGTGATATTATCTCACTTCACTGCCCATTGACACCAGATACTAAGTTCCTTATTAATCAGGAAAGTATTGGTAAGATGAAGAAGGGTGTGATGATTATCAATACTGGTCGTGGTCAGCTAATCCATACAGAAGACCTTATCGAAGGATTGCGTACAAAGCAGGTGGGTTCTGCTGGTCTTGACGTTTATGAGGAAGAGAAGGAGTACTTCTATGAGGATAAGAGCGATAAGATGATTGATGATGACGTGTTGGCTCGTTTGTTGATGGTTCCAAACGTTGTGTTAACCTCGCATCAAGCCTTCTTTACTAAGGAAGCACTTTACAACATTGCTGTTTCAACTCTTAGCAGTGTAAAAGAACTCTCTGAGGGTAAGGAACTTAGTTGTGAGGTAAAGTAAAGCAAATAAACATCTTCTTATATAGAAAAAGATTATAAGATATTTAATAAGGTGGTTAGAGAAGGCTTTCCTACTCTAACCACTTTTTTATTTGAAATTCATTAGTTATAACATTAGATAAATACTATTTAACATGAAACTCTTTGGAAATACATGAGTTTCGTTTAACTTTGCACGCATCAACTATTAAAAAAGCTGATATCAAATCTTTAAATGTATGCTTTTCTAAAGCATTACACGATAAGAATAAAAGGATAATATATTGATAAAATTTATACCAAACTAACAACAAAAGAGTTATGAAAAAAGTTTTATTCGTAGCAGCAATGATGTTTTCATCAGTAGCTACATTCGCACAGCATGCAGTTGGTTCATTCAATCTTCAGCCAAAGGTTGGTGTTAACATTGCAAACCTCACTGAAATAAAAGATTCAGATCCACGTATTGGTCTTGCTGCAGGTGTAGAAGGTGAGTATCAGGCTGGTGATATTTTTTCTGTAAGTGCAGGAGTTCTCTACTCTATGCAAGGTGCTAAGCAGGAGTTTTCTGTTTTGAATCAGACATTTAAGCGTACATATAAGCTTGATTACATTAACGTTCCAATTATGGCAAACGTTTATGTAACAAAGGGCTTGGCAGTAAAGTTGGGTGTTCAGCCAGGTTTCTTGGTTAGTAGCACTAATAAGGCGGAAGCTAAAACATTCCTTGGATCAGGAAGTACTACTAATGAGATTAAAGCAAAGTCAGTTGATTTCTCTATTCCTGTAGGTATTTCTTACGAGTACAACAACTTCCAGCTTGACGCCCGTTACAACTGGGGCTTGACTAAGGTTTTTGAGAACTTCAAGGCTAAGAACAGCGTATTCCAGATTACTTTGGGCTACAAGTTTGACTTGTAAATCATTAAAACGCATACTATATTGTTTTGAGGAGACCATTTGGTCTCCTCTTTTTGTTTGTACATTTTTATTTTCTCTATGGGTGCTCTGCACTTTTAATTTGCTACCCCCCTTTTATATAACAAGGGGATGACTTTAAAGTTGCAAACATACTCTTAGTTTTATTTAGATACGCCTTTATTATTATATAATATTGTTTTATATCATTTCTTTCATTTACAAAGATAAGTAATTTATGAAATGTGCATGAAAATACAATATTTTTTCGTACCTTTGCAGTGCACTTAGGATAATAAATAGCGAAAAATAGTATGTCATATCAATTTTCAAAGTACGAAACACACTATCGAAACCTTACTTATTTAGGCGTTCCAATCATTATCGGACAATTAGGAAACCTTATTCTTAATTTTGCTGATACGCTTATGATTGGTCATCATAGTACAAAAGAATTGGCTGCAGCGGCATTTGTCAATAATATGTTTACGCTGGTCATTATCTTTGCTATCGGTTTTACGTATGCTATTACAGCACTCGTCGGAATTCTTTATGGTCAAGATAAGACCCATCGTATTGGTGAGGTGATGAAGAGTGCTACAGCAGCTAACACCTGTATGGCAATTCTTTTGTCTGTCATTATGATAGTTCTTTATCTGAATATTCACCGATTAGGACAGCCAGAAGAGCTATTACCACTCATCCGCCCTTACTTCCTTATCCAACTTGTTTCCCTTCCTTTCGTCTGCTGGTTTAATACTTTTCGCCAGTTTACCGATGGTATTACAGATACAAAGGTAGCAATGTGGATTCTTGTTGCAGGAAATGTAATGAATATCTTTGGTAATTGGATACTTATTTATGGTCATTTGGGATTACCTGAACTGGGGTTGATAGGTGCTGGCCTCTCCACTATGATATCACGTATTGTGATGGCAATCGTAATGGTTGGCATCTTCTTTTTCAGTAAGAAATATAGAGAATATAAGAAGGGATGGAGCATGGGGTCAGTAAAGTATGCTGATTTTAAGAAAATTACAGTCCTTGGTATTCCTTTGGCACTGCAAATGGGTATGGAAACGGCAGCCTTTAGTCTTTCAAGTCTAATGGTTGGTTGGTTTGGTACAGAATCATTAGCGGCTCATCAGGTTATGTTAACTATTTCACAGTTGGGCTATATGATTTATTATGGATTAGCAGCAGCGGTGGCAGTACGTATCAGTAACTTTATGGGACAGCGTGACTATCTTGCTGTAAGACGAACAGCAACGGCTGGAATTCATTTAGTCTTCTTGCTTGCCATACTAACTTCTGTGCCAATCTTCATTTGCCGTCATATCATTGGTGGACTTTTCACTGATAATGTAAACGTTATTTCAATGGTATCTATGACGATTATTCCGTTTATGATTTATCAGTTTGGTGATGGATTGCAGTGTAATTATGCTAATGCGATGCGTGGTACAGCCAATGTGCGTCCACTTATTTGGATTGCCTTTATATCTTTCTTCGTCGTATCTTTGCCTTTAGGCTATCTCTTCGGTGTAGTAATGAACTATCAGTTGGTTGGTGTATGGTATGCCTTCCCATTTGGTTTGACATTATCTGGAGTACTTTACTATATTTACTATCAGAAGGGATTGAAAAAGATAGAGGAAGAAGCAAAAGCGTAATAAGATAATTTGGAATTCATAATTCAAAATTATGATTACCATTATTTGCTATCCTTAAACTATGCCTTAATAATAGATTTAGAGAATATAACGTCAAAAGGCGATAATAAGTAATGAAAATAATCATCAACTTATTATCGCCTTTTGACGTACCCTCTTGTACCTCTTGAGGCAAAGATTAGATAGAAGTTTATTCTTTATAATTAATTGCTTCCATGAATCGCTTTATAACTTCAGGCTTACCCGTATGTTTGCCTTTATCTTCTGAAATCTTACAGGTCTCGTTATAGAATGGCCATGACTCCGTGATTTTAACGGCTACAAGCTTGATAACAATATTCATTGGCTTTACATGAGGGAAATCATTGGTGAAGTGAGTACCAATACCAAATGATGGTTTTACTCGATTCTCAGCATAACGCTGTATCTCAATAGCCTTATCAGTGTCTAATGCATTTGAGAATAACACTTGCTTATCACGTGCATCAATACCGAAAGATTTATATTTAGCAATAATTTTTTCTAATTGTTCAAAGTTATCACCTGAGTCTATACGTAATCCCTTAAACTGATTTGCAAAGTCTTCTGAGAAGTTATAAGAGAATATATCCCATCCAAAGGAATCGTAAAGATAGGTTCCCAATGCACCTCGATAAGTTCTACGCCATGCTTCCATAGCCATATAGTTTGCCATTTGAGGACCAAACATACCACCAATAGCACAGATAAACTCATGTGCCATAGTTCCGACAGGCATAAGATTATACTTCATGGCAAGGTAAATATTGCTGGTGCCGACAAATCGTCCCTTCCATTCACGGCTATCATAACAGTCCTTCATAGCACGAACAGCAGTATCTTCTGCTGTAAGGCTGGCACGACGGCGTGTGCCAAAGTCTGAAAAGACACAACCAGCCTCAAGTAGTCGTTCTGTTTTACGATAGGTCTTATCGTATAGTTCTTGATAATCAAACTCCTTAGCTTGATCGTTAAACATATAGAATAACTCAGAAATAATGGCAAGTACCTTCACTTCCAGTAAAATAGTATCAGCCCATAATCCTTCAAATTCTATATGAAGATGACCATCTTCATCCTGCCATACCTTTACCCACTCACGTGAAAAACGGAAGCCACGGAGATATGTTAAGAACCACTCTGGTAGATAATAACATTTCTGGCGAAGGAAACTTATTTCTTCATCGGTAATAACAACCGACTCCAATAACTCTATCTGGTGTTCCACTTCACGTGCGAAACCTTCTGGATAAACCGTATCGTCACGGTCAACAAAATGATAGCAAACATGTGCGCGTGGATAGTTGTCAATGACAGCACAGCACATTGTAAGCTTGTAAAGATCATCGTCTGTGAAGTGATTAATAATTTGTCTCATCTTATTATTGTTGAATTCAGTCGTCAAAAGTATAAAAAAGATATGGAAGAACAAAGTGTTTTGTCAAAAATATAGCTTATTATAAACTTCAAAATAATAAAAGAGTAAATAGAAAAGTATAAGACTATATGGAAAAAACATAAGTGACAAAAATATCAATGCGTAATCATTTATATCTTAGTATATAATTATAATATAACACTCTGATCCGTTTTCTAAATTAAAAGAGGCTGTATCAGAAATGTGGAGTAAATTATTACACCTTCTGATACAGCCTCATTAAATCTTTTAAATGAGCTAAACCAAATAAAATAAAAGTTTAACTCAAATTATATGTATGTACGCTTACACCTTGCGCTGACGGTAAGTAGTTGATTCCCCACCAGCACATCTGGAGTAAGATGAAAGCTATAATAAGTACCCATAAGGCTGGACGAACAGTGCGGGGGCGATACTGGCGATAGTGTACATAGACCAAATAAGCAAGCCAAGTGATTGCTGCCCATGTTTCTTTTGGGTCCCATGACCAATAATGTCCCCATGCTTCCTTTGCCCATAAAGCACCCATAAGCATACCAAGCGTCATAAATGATAGTCCTACATAGGTAAGATTATCAGTTATCTCCATTTCTTTATTCGTATCAGTTCCTTTCTTAAAGAACAGAAGATAAACCGACATTACTACTGCTGCACCCAAGAGTGCGTATGCCATCATATAAACTATTACATGAGGAGCAAACCAAGGACTCTGCAAGGCTGGCATAAGTGTCTTAGAATGTATCTCCGGCTTAAAGATATTAACACATACAAAGACTGTTGCAAGAAGTGTTGAGAAACTTAATATCCACTTATACTGCCAGCGACTAAAGACAATAATACCAGCTAAAGGCAGGAAGAAACTGTACCATAGGCGTGTTTCTCCCATCGTTCGAAGTGGTGGACGTTCCAGTGTTATCCACATAATAAGAATGTAGGCAAAGAAGATTGCAAGTCCAAGCCCTGTTGCACCAAACGTTAAGATGCGACGGTTACGCCATGCAGCCCATGCACCTATAGCCCATAAAACTACTGATACAACTGCAAATATGATAAAATAACTCCAAATCATAGCTTAACCTCCTTCTTACGACTTGCTGTCAAGAACATTCCAACAGCTCCAAATAACAACATGAATATACCTACATAGACAACTGGCATCCAAGGGTCTGTTACAATCTCAAAGATACTTAGATTACTCCACTTGCCCATTTGTTCATTGTAACTTAGCTGATAGATTTTCCATCCATCAATACTAAAAGGTTTGTTAACCTCTATCTCGGTGTGAATATTCTTTCCATCCTGTGTATAGATGTCAACAAGTGAAGCGAAACGACGTGGCTCACGATTTGGCATAACCAATCTTCTACCATCACTAAGTTTCAAAGACTGATAAGGGAAAAGATAGCTTCCACAAGTGAGCCAACCCGTGTAGCTATGCTGCACACCCTTGTAGGGTGCATTGCCAGTAGTGACCTTTACCAATATCGCACAAGCAGTACCTGTTGCATCCGAAGCTATATAGCCATCCTTATTACGTGCCTGTCCTAAAGAGTCCATACGGATATTGCCCATCATACCACCAGGTATCTTACCAACCATCTTACTAAGCATAACTGGCATAGCATTATCAATGCGCTTGAGAACCTCAATCTTACAATCTAACAGTTGACCAGACTTTACATTCTTATCTAAAAGAATATTCTCAGGCTTTCCCTTAGGAAGCGGAAGCCCCATATTATCAATAAGCATGAGCTTAGGTGGATATTCATCAATGGTAAACTTCTCCAGTTGAATTGCAACAGGGAGGTGATGAACGGCACTAAAAGTATCAAGACCACGCCACTCTACCTGTCCTTGCTCGCAAAACATCTTTACTCGAAGCATATCTGCACTACCAAGTGTACCGCATGTAAGAACAAGGAACAGTCCGACATGACTCGTTAGTGTTGGCAAGCGACGCCAAGAGAAATGTACTATTTGATTCAAAGTTACTTCACCAACAATGGCTGTCATCCATAAGTAAACAAGGACAAACGGCCAAAAATTAAGCATCTTTGTTAGACCAAGTGGGTCTATAGGAGCTTTCCCCTCTGCCACTTGTTTGGTAAGTCCCATAAGAAGTGTGAGTATTGCAGCTGTAGCAATAGCTGGAATCGCCGCTTGCATGGTTGACATGAAACGACAGAAATACGACCGCTTACGAAGTGCGTAGACTATGATAAGTGCCAGTACGAGTAAGATTAATGTAATAATGTTGGCTGGCCAAGCAAAGATACCCCACTCTAAGGGACCTATTGTTACCTGTAATAATCCACCTGTAACCAATAAACCAACTACTATTGCTGTACCTTCTCTAAGTGTATAAGGTTTATTCCACATAGTAAAAGAGGCTCTCCCCCACTATTAATAAGGTCTTGAAAAACTTTATTTTATGTTTGTGAAGTACGAGCAGATAAATGATTTCGTTTTGATATATAAAATATTAGGATACAAGAATATTCTTCAAATAGAGTATTCCTATTTTACTGAACAAGATTCCTCCCCTAATGGGAAGGAATCCTGTGTGTAAGTTTGTTTACATCGGTTTAGTTATAAACCGCTTATTCTTGCGTGCCTGCTCTATCCACTTCGGAACGATAGTGTCAAGGAACTGCTTCTTTTGTGCATTAAGCTTAGTCATATCTAAGCCAATGTAAGACTGTGCCTTAGCCTTAGTAGAAACGTCAGGAAGAGGAATCTGTCCTGTAAAGCCGTGACGAGCAACTACACGTGCGATCTGTAAGCGTGCATCCTTTGCATATTCCATTGCACTTCCAAGGAGTCGCATTACTTCTTGTGGAGCATGGAAAGCAGCACCGTGGCTGGCAACAGCATAGTCCCAACGCCACTGACCCTTACGAAGATCTTTCAAAACAGGCTCCATCTCAGCCTCAGTTGCGCCCTTTTCCCATGCAAATTTAGCTTCAATATGTGCTGCAGCAAGTTCTCTTTCGACATGAGTACGGAAGTCATAAATCTTCTGTTGACGCTCATATACATTCTGACGAAGTGTTTCAGCATCTTGACGGTGACAAGTCTGGCAAGTACGACTAATGTTTGCTAATGGACTTGTAATATGGTGATCTGTAAATTTCACACCACCCTCAGAGATGTAAGGCATATGACAATCAGCACATGAAACACCACGCTGTCCATGGATTCCCTGTAAATACAATTCATAACCAGGGTGCTGTGCCTTTAAAATCTTCGCCTTTGATAGTGGATTAATGTAATCATAGAAGCCAATACTATCGTAGTATTCCTCTGCTGCCTCACACGTCATACCCTTTTCTTGAGGGAAATGTAGATAGTTGCCATTCTCTTTCTCGAAGTAGTATTCCGTGTGGCACTGTGCGCAGACCAGGCTACGCATCTCTTGATGGCTGGCTTTTCTCACGTCTTTACCGACACGAGCCCATGCCTCATAGAGAGCAGGACGAGCGGGACGAAGTTCCATCGTCCTTGCATCATGGCAGTCTGAGCAACCGACGGTGTTCATGACCTCTGGTCCCCAGTCGCTCCACTTGGCAGCATAGAATTTATCAGTTCCTTTCTCACGCATTAGACGTGGAACATCAGGACCTTTGCAGGTCCAACAGGTTCCTGGCTGTATGTCATCTTGTCCATCAACACCTGGACTTCCTGTACGCATAATCTTACGTAAATCATCAATACAATGACGGTGTCCACGTGGTGTATTATACCCTCTTGAGAAAGAATAGCCAGCCCATAGGATAACCATTTCGGGTCTCTCAGCCAGTACATCTACTTCCTGGGAAGAATTGTACTTACTCACGAAACTTGTGTCTTCTGTCATTGCCCACGTTTCATATTCACGTGGGAAATCAGCTGCAAATTTCTCATTCTGAGATACAATGGAGTCAGTCATCGGTGTACGTCTGTTGTTGAACACACTTACAACCTCAGCTCTTCTTTCAAGCATTGAAGAACAGAGCAGTCCAAGAATGAACACGAGAACCATTGCTCCTCCAAAGAGTAGCCAGCCTTGCCATTTCTTTAATGTCTTTGCCATAATTATCGATTTTTAGTTCTTATTTTTTCTTTCCTAACACTTTTTGCAACCAATCTGGAACAGGAGAAGGTGGCATTGGTTCCACATATTCTGCACCAGGAGTACTTGAGAGAGAATTCATCTTCATGTGTGCTACATCACGATGACAATCCCAACAGGCTTTACCCTCACCACGCTGAGCCTCCATGTAATCTATTCTGCCTGTATTAACAAACTCTTGATTTAATTGTTTATGGCAGCGGATGCAGTTATCCATTATCACTTCTGCCGATGCTGATTCTGCCTGAATAGTTTGCGATTCATTAAATGTAACAAAATAAGCTACATGCTTCATGCCATCCATACCTTTGAAAGCATAGTGGGATACAACATTATCATTAGGAACGTGACAATCGTTACATGTGGTGTTACGAGCATGTGCAGAGTGTGACCACGTAGCATAATAAGGTGACATAATATGGCAATTAATACATGCTGCTGGGTCATCACCTATTATATAGGTATGCATTCGTAGAAGATAAAAGAATAACCCTGTTAATCCTACTATCACACCGCACAAAATTGATAATGTAATCTTTTGCCGATATGAGATACATGATAGAAACTTCTCTATCATACTTTTCAATTTGGTAGATATAGTTTTTAGTTTCATGGGAGTTATATCTTGTTTCGTGCACAAAGATATATATTATTTTTATTAATCAAGTAAAGAAAAAAGAAAAAATCATCATAAATTATGATTTAGACTAATATAATCTTATCGTGAAGAAAAGAATTTATGTTCATGAAAATAATTAGATATAGCACTTGTATAAAGAATAATACTATACATGTAATAAACTTGTAAGAAAGAATATGTTTAGGCTCTAATGACCGATTTTGGTTAAATGTGTAAATGCTTTTCGTATTGCTTTAACAAAAGAACCAAAGTTACTCACTAAACAAAAATATGGCTGAGACTGTCAACTATCTATCCTTTTATCATCCACTTTCATTGAAAACCTTTTCATTTTAAGA
>CAKMOD010000064.1 GCA_927910885.1 uncultured Prevotella sp.
TTTTCTAATAATGATTTTATTTTTGTATTTATTGGAAGATTAGTTAACGATAAGGGGTTAGGAGAGTTAGCTGATGCTTTACGTAAATTAGAAGATGAAAAATTAGAGATAAAGCTATTGCTAATAGGTGAAATTGACGGTGAAGATGATGCGTTGGCAAAAGATAAACTTAATTATCTCATGCAGTCAAAGAACATTAAATACATAGGTGTACAATCAGATATTCGCCCTTATTTAATGGCAAGTGATGTCCTTGTTTTTCCATCTTATCGCGAAGGATTCCCAAATGTTCCGCTTGAGGCAGGAGCTCTTGGGTTACCTGCAATTGTTACTAATATTAATGGATCTAATGAGATTATAGAAGATGGAGTGAATGGTAAAATTATACAAGCACCTTTAGATAACAAAGGAGTGCGTGTAAATGATATTACCATTGAACTTTATACTATGATGAAATGGTTTTATTACCATCCTGAAGAGGTTAAAAGAATGGGAGAGAATGCTCGACCTATAATTTGTGAGCGATATGAACAACATAATGTTTGGAAAGCTCTACTTGAATATTATAAACAGTTATAAATTATATTGAGTGTTAATTTAAATTAAATATAATATGGGAAAGGTTGTTGTTTTTGGTGCTACTGGAAATTTAGGAGCTCCAATTTCTATAAAGCTAATGCAAGATGGTCATAAAGTTATTGCTGTAGGTAA
Organism: uncultured Prevotella sp.; assembly: GCA_927910885.1. Lineage (GTDB taxonomy): Bacteria > Bacteroidota > Bacteroidia > Bacteroidales > Bacteroidaceae > Prevotella. Next base: position 712 of record CAKMOD010000064.1, read on the forward strand.
TAGAAAAAGCGATAATGGTTTTTTTGAAGATAATGGGATTCCTTATTATTCTGTTGATATAAAAAGGATGGACTCATTTGATGTTCTTGATCAACTTGGGGATGTAGATGCTGTATGCCATTTTGCTGGTAGTTTACCATCACGTTATGATTACGACCCACAAGATTTGATAGAATCTATAACAATTGGAACTCTTAATGTGTTACAGTTTTATGCAGAAGCATAATTGCAAGAAAATTATATTCCCACAGAGTCCATATGACTTAGCTGAACATTTTGAGGGATTTAAAAATGGAGGTGCATTAGGAGCTGATTTGCGAAGAGGATTTCCTCTGACAGGAGACCATGCTGTTTATGCTATAGCTAAAAATGCTGCTGTAGATTTGATTGAGCATTATCATGCTTCTTATGGGATAAATAGATTTATCTTGAGATTTTTCACAATATATGAGTATCATCCTAATGCATATCACTATGCTGATTTTAAGCGAAGAATGATGCCTTTTAGAATGTTGATGGATAGAGCTTCAAAAAGTTTGCCTATTGAAGTTTGGGGAAATTATAACAAGAAGAAGGAGATGGTCTATATTAAAGACTTCACACAACTTGTTTCTAATTGTGTTGCTTCTGATATAGAAGGAGGTATATATAATGTTGGAAATGGTTGGCAAGTTTCTCTTGAGGATCAGATTAAGGGTATAGTTGAGGTGTTCTCTCCAAAAGAGAATCCTTCTAAAATTACTTATGTTAGTGATAAACCAGATCCATTGGAAAATGCATTTGATGCTACAAAGACATTTAAAGAACTTAACTGGAAGCCACAATACTCATATTTAGAGCAGCTAAAGGATTTTAAAGAAGAGATGAAATTGAATCCTTATGAAAAGTTATGGGGTAAACCAGAAGACTATCATTTAGACGCAAAAAGATAATATGTATCAGTATTTCTTTAAAAGATGTTTTGACATTGTTTTGTCTTTATTGGCGCTTATTTGTATTTCACCAATACTGATTGTTTTTTCTATTCTCTTGTATTTTGCAAATAATGGTGCAGGCGTTTTCTTTTTTCAGCCCCGCCCAGGATATAAAGGCAAAATCTTTAAGGTAATTAAGTTTAAGACAATGAATGATAATAAAGGAGCAGATGGGAATTTATTACCAGATACTCAAAGAATTACTAGAATAGGAAAATTTGTAAGGAATTCTTCTATAGATGAATTACCCCAATTTTTTAATGTTCTTAAAGGAGATATGAGCTTGATAGGACCACGTCCTTTACTTGTTAAATATTTACCTTTATATACAAGTGAACAGATGCGTCGTCATGATGTGCTTCCTGGAATTACGGGATGGGCACAATGTCATGGTCGTAATGCAATGACATGGAAAGAAAAGTTTGAGTATGATGTTTGGTATGTTGATCATATTTCTTTTGTGACAGATATGAAGGTTATATGGTTTTCTATTAGGGCTGTATTGTGTCGTGAGGGCATTAATACTAATAATGATAATGTGACAGTAACTATGGAAGAATTTAATGGAAAAAATTAAATTACATACCCCTTGTTTTATACTTGATGAACAAGATGTAGCTCATAATATTTGTGAGTTCAAAACAGCGTTAAGTACTTACTTTGCAAAGAGTATTATAGGGTATTCTGTGAAGACTAATTCTTTACCTTACATATTAAAAATAGCTAAGGATAATGGTTGTTATGCAGAGGTTGTATCATACCACGAGTATCAACTTGCCTTAAAGGTAGGATTTCAGAAGGATCATATTATATATAATGGTCCTATGAAATCAAAAGAAACTTTTCTTGATGCCATCAAGCATCGGGCAATAGTGAATATTGAGACATGGAGAGAAGTAGATTGGTTAGATGATTTGCCTAAGGATCAAGAGTATGAAATTGGTATTAGAATAAATATTAATACTTCTCTCGTATCTCCAGAAGATGAAGATCATCCAGAAGATGATAGTCGATTTGGCTTTTCTTTTGAATCAGGTGAATTGGATAAAGTCATCAATTTAATTCTCAAAAAGAATAATATAAAGATTGTTGGTATTCATTCCCATAGAGAGCCTAAAACGAGAAGTGTGAGGTTTTATGAAAGAGTTATATGTTATGTACAAGAAATAATTCTTAAATATAATCTTTCTCTCAAATATTGGGACTTGGGTGGAGGTTTCTTTGGATGTATGCCTAATAAGCCTACTTATGATGAGTACTCTAAAGCATTTTTTAATGCTTTAGACGCTAAATTACGTGATATTACATTTATTGTTGAGCCAGGTAATGCTATCGTTGCTTCTGGCTTTGACTATGTTGCAGAGGTTATAGATATAAAGAATCATGATGGTAAAGTATATGTCTGTACAGATGGAACGCGTAATGATATAGACCCTTTCTTTCGTAAATCAGATTATTTTAAAGAGTTTTGCTATCAAGATGATACTTCCGGTTTTAGTCAATTGCCACAGGTTGTAAGTGGTTTAACTTGTCTAGAGTATGATAGGATGTTTACAATTCCTGCAGGAGAGAGGAAACTTAATATAGGTGATCGAGTGATTTTTCATAGGGTAGGTGCTTATACAATGAGTTTAACACCTTTATTTATCCATTATTTCCCAACGATTTATTTAAAAGATTCTAAAGGTCATTTATTTGTAATTCGTGAAGAATGGTGTGAGGATGAATTTATTCAAAAATCAAAATATTAATTGTGTATGAAGAATATTATGTTTTGCAGTTGTGGACGTCGTGTACAACTGTTCAAGTTTTTAAAAGATTCATTAGGTGATAGTTGTAAGATTATAGCAACTGATAATCAAAGCATAGCTCCTGCATTATATGCCGCTGATGAACATTATTTGACACCGCGTATAGATGATCCTAATTATATTAATACTATCTTGAAGATTGCAAAAGACAATGATGTGAAGGCTATTACGACATTGATAGATCCTGAGATTGAGTTACTTGCAAAGAATAGAGACAGATTTGAAGCAGAGGGCATTATCGTATTAGCACCTTCTAAAGAAACAGCTGCATATTGTTTTGATAAATATGAGATGTTCCGTTATCTTGAAAAGAACAATATTCGTACAGTTCTTACTTATGATAGCTTAGAGCATTTTAAGTCAGGGTATAAGAACAATGAAATAACTTTCCCTGTATTTATTAAGCCTAGAACAGGTAGTGGAAGTGTAGGTATTCACAAATGTACTACGATGAAAGAACTTGAGAATTATTTTTCAGAGGGTAAGTTTGATTATATAATTCAGGAGTTCATGGACTGTGAAGATTGTGATGCAGATGTTTATATTGACTGTTATAGTCATAAACCAGTTGCTGCATTCTCTAAGAATAAACTTGAAACCAAAATTGGAGGTGCAAGTAAGACAATTTCTTTTAAGAATCAAAAATTATTTGATTTTATCGAAGAGATTTGTCAGGTCTTAGAGTTTAATGGTCCTGTAGATATGGATTTCTGGTATAAAGATGGTCAGTATTATTTGAGCGAAGTTAATCCTCGTTTTGGTGGAGCTTATCTTCATGCTTATGGGGCTGGAGTAGATTTCTTCAAGTTGATTCAAAACAATATGGAAGGGAAAATCAATGAAAGTATTATAGGTAAGTATGATGATGATGTTTTAATGATGATGTATGACAGTGTCGTTATTGTTAGCAAGGATGAACTTGTAAAATAGAGTAATATGGAAAAAGCTCGTGTTTTACTTTGTCTCGCTCATATGAGCGGTAACGAGATGAAATACATCCAAGAGGCGTTTGATACCAATTGGGTGGTGCCATTGGGTCCAAATGTCAATGGTTTTGAAGATGACTTGAGACGTTTCTCAGTCTCAGTAAGTCCTTCAGGTGAAAGAGGAAACTTCCTTGCAAATGAGGAATATCCACAGACAATTATGGCGCATGAGGATAATCCTGATAATTTGTGGAAAGAGTCTGTACCAGGGTTGGAGGATAAGCGTGTCGTAGCACTCTGTTCTGGTACTTCTGCTGTACACCTCGCTTTAGTAGCATTGGGCGTAAAGGCAGGTGATGAGGTTATCTGTCAGAGTTTCACTTTCTGTGCGAGTTCACATCCAGTAACTTACCTTGGTGCAACACCTGTATTTGTAGACTCTGAGGAGGATACATGGAATCTTGATCCTGTATTGTTGGAGGAAGCAATCAAGGATAGAATTGCTAAGACTGGTAAGAAACCAAAAGCAATCATCGTCGTTTACCTTTATGGTATGCCTGCAAAGATAAAAGAAATTCTTGCTATTGCAGATAAGTATGAAATTCCTGTTGTCGAGGATGCTGCTGAAGGCATGGGTTCAAGATATGAAGGACAGGTATGTGGTACTTTTGGTGAGTATGGTGTTCTGTCATTCAATGGTAATAAGATGATTACCACATCAGGTGGTGGTGCATTGGTTTGTCCAAATGAGGCTGCTCGTAATGAGGTAATGTTCTATGCAACACAGGCTCGTGAGGGTTATCCATACTATCAGCATGAAAAAATAGGTTTCAACTATCGTATGAGTAATGTCTGTGCTGGTATTGGTCGTGGTCAGATGACAGTTCTTGATGAGCATATTGCTCACCATCGTCATATTGCTCATCTATATGAAGAAGCCTTCAGAGAGATTGATGGTATAACTTTCCATACAAATCCTTCGCCAGAGTATGATTCTAACTTTTGGTTGAACACAATGGTTCTTGATCCTTCTGTTAAGGTTAAAGGTCAGGAGAATGCTTATAAGACGACGGTACAGGGAGCTGTAGGTGGTGCTGCTGGTGTTATTCATTCAGTAGATGAGGCACATACTGATTGCGAACCTAATGCAAATGTTGAGGCTATGCGTGTTTTCCTTGATAAAGCTAATATCGAGAGCCGTCCTCTTTGGAAGCCAATGCATAAGCAGCCTTGTTATAAGGATTGTCCAGCATACGTAAATGGTGTTAGTGAGAATCTTTTCAAGGTAGGTATGTGCTTGCCAAGTGGTCCATTGGTTTCAGACGATGATGTGAAATATATTGTAGAAAAGATAAAAGAGGCAATGGTATAAGTTTCGTCTTTTATACCCCATATTAAGGGCTGACGTCGGAGATCTTAATGTCTTCGGTGCCAGCCCTTGTTGTGTTTCCCCATAGATACTAGATTATGGTAATATCTTGTTAACTCTGCCTTCTTATCTTCTACATAAAAGTCGTTGGATGATCAAATGAGTAAATAAAAATCCCAATTTTTATTAGGTTTGTATGTCAAGTGGATAATAGGCAAGAGTTTTTTATGCTATTTTGAAATGTAAGTGTCGCAAAAGTACGAAAAAAAACTGAATGAACGAAGAAAAGAATAGAAATTTAGTACTTATTTTTCAAGTTTTATTTTCTCTTCTTCTTTGATAATTTCTTTTACAGAATCAAGCGTTGTTGTTGGTAATAACATTGTAGAAATCAGTGAGTTGATAATTGTCGATATGTTTTTTAATTGTGTCGTTTCATTATCTTTGTTGGTCGTTTTGTCTGATGTCTTTAATAAGGAATCTTTAGGCAATGTAGCCTCATAATTTTTCCAACACGCAGCAGCCATACGTTTTATCTGTGCAAGTCGTCCCTGCACATCTTCTTCCTGCTTATATTGGCTATAAATCTTTTCAGCATTCATATATTGATCGTATGCTGGTTTCCATGATTGAAGAAACATATTGCATAAGCCTAACCGATAATAGACATCTCCCTTTTCTCGTTCATAACATACAGTCAGTGTTTTTTCATAATAGGGGATAGCCTCTTTGTATCGCTTTAGATTGAACTTACTTTCTGCAGTAGTATAATAGTAGATTGAGCGTTCATGTGGAGCAAATACTTCTATTTTTGGCATAACACTTTCCAAGTATTCTGCTGCAGCCTCATAATCCCAATCATGATAATAGCATAAACCAATATAAGCCTTGAAACGTTCGTTAAGTTTATATTCTTTATCCAATCGCTGAAAAATAAGCAGGGCTTCGTGATACTTTGCTGAAGTAAAGTATTCCAGTGCTTTCCCTAATTCTTCAGCATCCTTGCTCTTTTGTGCAAATGCAGGGATAGAAGTTGTTAGGAATAGCAGAAATGTTGTGATTATTTTTCCTGTTATTCTTACAGCCATATTATCTCTTTTACAATCTCCTCGCCATATTGTGCAAGGTCAATATCAATCAGGACATTTCCTTTTTGGTGACTTTCGTGAGAGTCACCCATAGTTTGTTCAATCTCTTTCAAGCATTGTTTTACTTGGGTGAGAGATATGTCTGTTTCAAAAGTTCCCAAACAATTTAAGAATTTGTCTGATTTTATTCCAATCGGTTCAGTCCATTGTGCATCAGAGAATTTGATACCCTCGAAACGTTGTTTCAATAGTATCTGTGCTTTAGAAATGTTCTCTTCCTGATTGGAATTTGAGCCCAGTGCAATAATTGTCTTCATAAATACAAAGTTACGTATAAGTTTTTAAATCTTTGAGAGATTTAAGATAATTCACTTTGTGTTATATAATAAAACCCGTATTTTTGCAGTTATATAATCTAAAAAGAACTTTTTAATGAAGCGATATATCTTCCTTTTTCTTTCATTCCTCTACATGTTTCCTTCTGTAGTAGTTGGACAAGCAAGGTGGAATCAAGTTTATCAAGCGTATATTGATCAGTATAAAGACATGGCTATTGAAGGTATGCTGAAGTATGGCGTACCTGCAAGTATCACGTTAGCACAAGGTTTGCTCGAGAGTGGGGCAGGGCGTGGAAGACTTGTTCTTCTTGGTAATAATCACTTTGGTATCAAATGTCATGGTTGGCTGGGTCGTACGATTTCGCATGATGATGATGCAAAAGGAGAATGTTTCCGTGCGTATGATAGTGCATTAGAAAGTTTCGAAGATCATTGTAAGTTTCTTCGTGATCGTCCCCGTTATAGAAGTCTGTTCAGTTTGGATAGATTCGATTATCGTGGTTGGGCGTATGGGTTGAAGCGAGCAGGTTATGCTACCAATCCTGTCTATGCACAGAGTTTGATTAATCTTATTGAGCTTTATAAGCTTTATGAGTATGATAAGGCGAAAAGCTATGATCGCTTTATGGTTCATCATAGTGGTGAAAACTCTGTTGTCCAAGATGGTGTCAAGGGTCGTCCAACCCCTGTTCAGATATTGGGAGCACATCCTATCAATAAGTATAACGAGAACTATTATGTTGTCGTAAGACAAGGTGATTCGTTTAAGTCTTTGAGTAAAGAGTTAAACATCAGTGTAAGTAAGTTGGCTAAGTACAATGAGCGTGACAAGCATGATCGTCTTATTCCAGGTGAGTATATCTGGCTGAAGAAGAAACAGAAGAAGGCTCCAAAGGAGTTTAAGAAACGCCCATATTACGTACGTAAGTCAGAGAGCTTATACGATATTGCACAGCGTTATGGTATTCGCTTGAAGAGTCTTGTGAAGAAGAATGAGAATATTGCCGAGCGTGGTCTGAGAATTGGCGATGAGGTGATATTATATTAAACGTAGATTCTCTCCAATTCGAGCTATCTCGTTTAAGAGATTTATTAATACATATAAAAAAGCCCTTATTTATCTGCTTTTAGATAAGTAAGGGCTTTGTTTATTATCAGTCTTCTTAACTTTACGTAGTTTACCACGCATTTACTACAAAGGTAAACAATCTACTTGCCAAGTAAAATATATCTTGTTAATCAGAGTTGATGAAGAACTATAAACTGATTAGAAGTCTGTCAGACAAGTATCCAATGCTTTGGTGATAGCCTCTTTGTCGAGGTCCTGACCAATAAAAACCAGTTTCTGCATTCTGTCACCGTATGGCTCCTCCCAATCTTTCTTTAGTTTAGGATTATTCTCAAGGAACTCACGCAACTGGAATTGTGGCATTGTTGCATACCACTGACCTGCGTTGCGAAGGCTTACCTGCTTGCCAGCCTGCTCAAAGACATAACAAATATCTTTCTCATTAGAGAAGTAACAGAGGCCCTTACAGCGGATAATCTGCTTAGGCCACTGACGTGCTACGAAATCATCAAAGAAGTTGATATCGAATGGACGACGTGCATTATACACGAAGGTCTGGATGTTATATTCCAAAGCTTCACCGCTCTCTTCATTTTCTATGCCGTGATGATGGTGGCAGTGGTGGTGGTGATGATGACCGTGATGATGATCGTCATGCTCATCATGGTCGTGATGGTGGTCATGTTCTTCCTCTTCATCATCGTGACCTTCTATCTCAGCAATCCATGAAGCAGAGGTTGCAACCTTGTCAAAGTTGAAGTCGCCTGTGTTGATAATCTTATCCAAGTCAACATCTGCATAATTAGACTCAATAATCTCAGCCTTTGGTTGTAGCGAACGAATAATCTTCTTCACCAATCCTAATTCCTCCTTACTAACATCATCAACCTTATTGAGGAGAATAATATTACAGAATTCAATCTGTTGGATAAGTAGGTTCTCAATATCATCCTCTTGTAGGTCTTTCTTCAAAAGGTCATTACCAGCAGAGAACTCATCACACATACGACGTGCGTCAACAACTGTTACGATAGAGTCAAGTACAGCCTTACCTTTCTTTATGATGTCTGGATACATCTGTGGATAGGCGCAGATAGTCTGTGCAATTGGAGCTGGTTCGCAGATACCACTTGCCTCAATAACAATGTAGTCAAACTTCTGCTGAGACACAATATCATTCAACTGCTGCACTAAGTCCATCTTCAACGTACAGCAGATGCAGCCATTTTGGAGTGCAACGAGTGAATCATCCTTCTGATCGACAACGCCACCCGCCTCAATGAGGTCAGCATCAATATTTACTTCGCCGATGTCGTTGACAATAACGGCAAACTTAATACCTTTCTTGTTGGCAAGAATCTTGTTTACTAATGTTGTCTTACCGCTGCCTAAGTAACCTGTAAGTAGGAGGACAGGAGTCTCTTTTATATTCATCTTATGTATCTTTTGTTTTATTATTCTAAGACTACAAAGTTACAAAAAATATGCCAAGTGTACTGTTCTGATAAGTCGAAATCTCTTCTAATTAATAATAATTCTTCTTTCATACAATAAGAACGGCTATGACTTTCTAATCATAGCCGTTCTTATATAGGTGTTTTTTGTTTTTCTTCTGCTTATTGATGGAAGAGAGGATGATAAACTTATCCAATAGCAAATAGTTCTATCTCGAAGATTAGTGTGGAATAGCCAGGAATCTCTCCATCACGTTTTGTGCCGTATCCCTCTTGATAAGGGATGTGTACACGCCAGTGGTCGCCCTTATGCATAGCGCAGAGTGCTGTTTGAAAACCTGTAATCAAATCGTTTACACGGAAAGCTTCAGGGATTCCTCTTTGCCAACTATCATCGAAAACCTGACCAGAAATAAGACTTCCACGATAATGGCAGGTGACAATAGAGCGCTCCGAAACCGTACCTTCACCGCTTCCTTCCTTTATTACTTCGTAGAGAATACCATTTGAAAGCGGCTTGACGCCTTCTTTCTTGCTAAGTACTTTGAGGTATTCTTTGTTCTTTAATTTATATTCTTGTTTCTTACCCATAAGTCTAAATTATATATTAATGCACGCAAAATTAGCTAATATCTTTTGATTTCACAATTAATTCAATTACTTTTGTTTCGGCATAGTATTTGTTCTATAGCTTATAAACGTACGATATGAATTTTGATAGAATAGAGAATGATACACGTCGGGCGGAACTGATTCGCGTGTTGGAACATTCAATAGAGCGATTGTCATTGGCAGAGTTAGAGGCTTTGTATTACGACCTTGTGGCTAAGGATTATATCCGAGAGTAGTAAAATGCGGTTGATGGATAACTGGAATAGGGATATTCTACGCCTTGCCATCCCCTCTATTATAAGCAATGTGACTGTTCCACTGTTGGGCCTTGTAGACTTGGCGGTGGTAGGACATATTGGTAATGAGGCGTATATCAGTGCGATTGCAGTTGGTTCAATGATATTTAATGTCATGTACTGGTTGTTAGGATTCCTACGCATGGGTACGAGTGGCATGACATCACAAGCGTATGGACGACAAGACGGACAGGAATGTATGAATATTCTTGTTCGCACACTGATGATAGGCGTAGGAATGGGACTTCTCTTTATTGTTGCACAGCGTGGCATAGAGTGGGGGATGCTTCGGCTAATGAATACGCCAGAAGCTTCGTGGAGTTTTGTTGCTACCTATTTTAGAATCGTTATATGGGGTGCCCCAGCAATGTTAGGACTTTATGGATTGACAGGATGGTTTATCGGAATGCAGGATACGCGTACACCAATGGTAGTGGCTGTATTGCAGAATGTGGTCAATATCCTTGCCTCCTTGATCTTTGTTTTTGTTCTTGGCTGGAAGATTAGTGGTGTTGCTGCGGGTACAGTTCTGGCTCAATGGGTTGGTTTCATGGTTTCTTTATATGCCGCATATAGACGGATTTCGTCTGAGAAAGAACAGGGGCTAACTTCGGAGAAAAGTGGTCTTATGGTGTTGCAGACTACATTCTGTCGTGTACTTGTAATGAGGGGAGAATGGAGAGAGTTCTTTCGTGTCAATAAGGATATCTTCTTGCGAACCCTTTGTTTGGTGGCAGTAAATTTCTTTTTCACCTCAGCTGGAGGAAAACAAGGAGCAATGATGTTGGCAGTGAATACATTATTGATGACTTTGTTTACGCTTTTCTCTTATCTGATGGATGGCTTTGCATACGCAGGAGAGGCACTTAGTGGTAAGTACTATGGTGCTGGTGATACAAAAGGGCTGCGTATAGCAGTTCGTCGATTGTTTGGCTTTGGTGTCATTATGGCATTGATGTTTACTGCAGTTTACGTCTTTGGAGGTGTAGGGTTCCTTCATCTTCTTACCAGTGATGGATCTGTTGTGACAGCAGCACAGCCCTACCTCTTTTGGGCCTACCTTATTCCCGCAGCAGGAATGGCTGCTTTTGTGTTAGATGGAGTCTTTATTGGGTTGACAGCAACAAAGGGAATGTTATTCTCAACAGCTGTCGCAATGATAACATTCTTTGCAGTTTATTATCTACTTTGGAGTAGTTTTGGAAATGATGCCTTATGGATAGCGTTTCTATCGTTTCTTGGAATGAGAGGAGTTGCTTCTATCCTTTGGGCACGTAGATATTTAGTAATATTTTAATTAAAAAGATTGTAAGATGGGTTTTGGTTGGATAATAGTTTTTCTTTTGGTCCTTTTAACGGGCTGTGGATATGTAAGTTGGCACGTGTGGCAGATTTTGCCTCTTGCTGTAGTAGGTAAGTGGATTGTTGTTGGAGTATTATTACTTTTCATCGTATGCTTCTTTACTAATTTTATATTAGGTTTGGATAATAAGCCAATGCCAATAGCAGTGACGTTGTATGAACTTGGCAATTCTGCTGTGTTTATTGGGCTATATCTGTTGTTATTTTTCCTTGCGCTTGACTTGGGAAGATTACTTCATCTTGTTCCTCGTTCTTTTCTTTATAATAGTTGGACAGGTACAGTGTCAGTAGTTGTCATTATGATAGGATTGTTCGTTTATGGATATTTCAATTATTTGCATAAAGAGCGTGTACCCTTGAGTTTACAGTCAGCTAAAGCGATGAAAAAGCAACATCGTTTGGTGATGATGACCGACTTGCATTTAGGTTATCATAATCGTGCAGATGAGTTTAGAAAGTGGGTTGATAAGGTGAATGAAGAGCAGCCTGAGGCTATTCTCATAGCAGGAGATATTATTGATGGTAGTATTCGTGCGCTCATAGACCAAGATATGGCAGCTGAGTTCCGTCGTCTGAATGCTCCTGTTTATGCATGTTTAGGCAATCATGAGTATTTAAGTGGCGAGCCTCGTGCAAAGAAGTTTTATCAAGATGCAGGTATTCATCTACTTATTGATAATCATAGTTTGGTGCCATTGGAAGGCGGTGACTCAATTCTTGTTGTAGGGCGCGATGATAGAACAAATAAGAAACGTGCCAGTCTACAGCATTTGATGAAGTCTGCGCCAAAGGGTTATTATACAATTCTTATGGATCATCAGCCTTATCATTTGGAAGAGGCGCAGCAAGCTGGTATCGACTTCCAACTCTCTGGTCACACGCATTATGGTCAGGTATGGCCTATAAGTTGGATAGAAGACCTTATCTATGAAAATGCTTTCGGACCTTTACAGAAAGGGAATACACAATATTATGTGTCTTCTGGAATAGGTATTTGGGGAGGTAAATTCCGTATTGGTACAAGATCAGAGTATGTGGTAGCTGATATCAAATAAGAATAAATCGTTTTGACCATTCTGAATGATAGATTTTGTAGTACATATTGTATATAAGATGTTTATTATTAATGGTTTAATATGTATTGTTAAATGATATGTATAAGCAGTTTTGTCTGTTATCTGTTATGGTAATAGTGCTCCGCACATGTGGTGCTGATGGTAAACACCATTGGTGCGGGGCATGAACACCAATGGTGTTGATGGTTTAGTATCTTGTAAAATCTCTTTTGGAAGATGTCTATTTCTTGTTAGAAGATAATCATGTGACTATATGTGAATAGGCTTATTGGTAACAATATGATTAGCAAGGTAATGAGGTCATTATGTTTTTCGGCAGAGGATGGTTTTTTAGGGAGAATTATGCTTAATAAGCTTCAATACAATCCTAATATGGTAAAGCATCCGTTATTTTGTGTTGAAGAATCTAAAAAGAAAAACAGATATTAGTTTGCGGTTATCAGAAAATAGTTGTATTTTTGCAAAGAATATATTTCGATCGATGAAATAAGGCTGAAAGTTCCTTTGTTTTCGTTCGTTTTTATTTTGCTAAAATTAATGTTGATAGTTGACTACACGTTATTTGTTCAAATGAAAAAAATTATTTTCTCCCTCATAGTTACGGCTATGATTATGACCATGACGGGATGTGGCTCAAGTAAGGGCTTTACTTACTTAGAAAATGCTGATTCTATTAGCCTTGCTGCTTCACGTGGCTTGTATGATGCTCGCATCATGCCAAAAGATGAATTGACGATTACCGTAAACACTACTGACCCAGATGCTGCGGCTCCTTTCAATTTGCAGGTGCGTAACCAGTTGGGTAGTGGTAAGCAGGTTGCTTCAGGTGGTGGCTCTTTGCAGGGTTACTTGGTAGACAACTCAGGTTTCATCAATTTCCCAGTAATTGGTAAGATTCACGTAAGTGGCTTGACAAAGCCAGAGTGTGAAGACCTTATCAAGAGTAAGATTCAGCCTTATTTGGCACGCACAGAGAATCCTATTGTAACTGTTCGTATGAGCAGCTACCATGTGACAGTTCTCGGTGAAGTAGGTCATCCTGGTGTTGTTCCTGTTTCAACAGAGAAGATGAGTGTTTTGGAAGCAATTGCACAAGCTGGTGATCTTGGCGTTTATGGAAAGCGTGATAACATTATGTTGATTCGTGAAGATCCAACAGGTCAGAAGCATGTCGTACGTTTGAATCTTAACGATGCAAACTTGCTCAACTCACCTTACTATTATCTTCAGCAGAATGATGTCCTCTATGTTCAGCCAAACAGTGTAAAGGCTAAGAACTCAGGTATTGGTAGCTCTACTACCCTCTGGTTCTCTTTCATTGGTATTGTGACATCAGTAGCATCGTTGCTCGTAAGCGTATTGAGAAAGTAACATACTGTCCTTGGAGACTATTCTTATAGCCTTTCTATGGATAAAATATAATTGGAATGAGAATATCTTTGACATCCACGTCTTGGATAGCTCCTTTGGGGCTATTAGAAAGAGAGGGTGTGAGAGGTATTCTCTTTTTTAATTTATGGTAAAGGGTTGTTGAGTATTTTTAGGAGTCATTAAGGATAAAGTGTGAGACTTACTTCTCCTAAACAGCAGCTTTAGTCACCTTGACTGCAGAGTCAGAAGACGATACGAAAGTATTGGTATTAAGTCACTCTACAAATAGGGTAGCCTATGAGAGAGATAGACTAATTAAAAGTAAAAGATAGACAGAAACTTTATCAATGGAAAAGAACATTCATGAAGACTGCGGTGTTGCAATGATTCGATTGCTGAAGCCGCTTGAGTATTATCAGGAAAAGTATGGTACCTGGATGTATGCACTGAATAAACTCTATCTGATGATGGAGAAGCAGCATAACCGTGGTCAGGAGGGAGCAGGTATGGCTTCTGTAAAACTGGATTCTGAGCCAGGTAATGAATATATGTTCCGTGAGCGTGCAGAGGGTAAGAATGCTGTTGCTGAGATATTTGCCAATGTTCATAAGCATTATAAGAACCTTTCACAGGAGCAGTTGTCTGATGTTTCTTTTGCTAAAACAAATCTTCCCTTTGCGGGAGACCTTTATATGGGCCACCTTCGGTACTCAACTACCGGCAAGAGTGGCCTTTCTTATGTTCATCCTTTCTTACGTCGTAATAACTGGAAAGCGAAGAACCTCTGTATGTGTGGCAACTTCAATATGACCAATATTGGAGATGTCTTTGAGATTCTAACCGAGCAGGGACAGTGCCCACGTATCTATAGTGATACGAATATTCTTTTGGAATTGATGGGACACAGACTTGATCGTGAGGTTGAACGTAACTTCGTGGATGCACAGAAGTTAGGTTTAGAAAAACGTGCTATTACACATTATATTGAAGAGAATGTGCAGATGAGCAATGTTCTCAAGACAACAATGCAGCACTTTGATGGTGGATATGTTATCTGTGGACTGACAGGTTCGGGCGAGATGTTCTCTATCCGTGACCCATGGTCAATTCGTCCAGCTTTCTATTATAAGAATGACGAGATTGTTGTTTTGGCAAGTGAGCGTCCTGTTCTTCAGACTACATTTGACCTTGAGTGTGATGATATTCAGGAGTTGAAACCTGGTCAGGCACTGATTGTTAATAAACGTGGTGAATGTTCACTGCAACAGATTCTTGAACCAAAGCAGAATGCAGCTTGTTCTTTTGAGCGTATTTACTTCTCACGTGGTTCAGATCGTGATATCTATAAGGAGCGTGAGACGTTGGGGCGTCAGTTGACTGAGCCTGTATTGAAGGCTGTTGACTATGATACAGAACATACAGTTCTCTCGTATATTCCTAATACAGCAGAGGTTGCATTCTATGGTCTTGTACATGGCTTTAAGGAGCAAATTGACAAGAAGAAGGTTGAGCAAATTGCTGCTTTAGGTTCTAATGCTTCCTCAGAGGAGGTTTATCGCATTATTCATCAGGATGTACGCTCTGAGAAAGTAGCGTGGAAGGATATTAAGTTGCGCACTTTTATTACTGAAGGTAATTCGCGTAACGACCTTGCTTCTCATGTTTATGACGTTACATACGAGTGTATTAAACCTTATGAGGATAACCTCGTTATTATTGATGACTCTATCGTACGTGGTACAACATTGAAAGAAAGTATTCTTCGTATTCTTGACCGCTTGCATCCTAAGAAGATAGTAGTTGTTTCCAGTGCGCCACAGATTCGATTCCCAGATTACTATGGTATTGACATGCCACATCCAGAAGAGTTCTGTGTCTTCCGTGCAGTAATCGAACTGATACGCGAACGCGGTTTGGAAGACTTGCTTCGTGAGGTTTACGAGAATTGTAAGAAAGAATTGGCAAAGCCTAAGGGAGAGCCAATCTTCAATGCTGTTCGTGCAGTTTATAAACCTTTCACAGTAGAGGATATCAATCGTAAAATCGTTGAGATGCTGCGCCCTGAGGGTATGACAACACCTGTTGAACTTGTATTCCAAAGTGTTGAAGGATTGCACAATGCAATTCCTAATCATCCAGGTGATTGGTACTTTACGGGAAACTACCCAACTCCAGGTGGTATGCGATTGGTCAATGAGGCTTTCGTGAGCTACTATGAGCGTGAACATTTGAACACAGTAAAAGCGTAATAATCGCTTGTCTGTATATTATCATCATGATAAAAAAGAATTATTTTCATGAAAGAAATCTTTCTTTTCACGATAAAAAATATTTCTTTCATGAAAAGAAATTTCAATCCAACAATACTATAAGCAATGAGGAACGTAACTTTAGTCCTAAGTGACGGAACAAAATTCCATGGAAAGTCGTTTGGATACGATGTCCCAGTGGCTGGTGAAGTAGTCTTTAATACAGCTATGATGGGCTATCCAGAGAGCTTGACTGACCCTTCGTATGCGGGGCAGCTACTAACAATGACCTTCCCGTTGGTAGGTAACTATGGTGTGCCACCTTTTACTATTGAGGAAAGTGGTATTCCAACCTTCATGGAGAGTGATAAAATTTATGCCTCAGCCTTGATAGTGTCTGACTATACAGAGGAGTATTCACACTGGAATGCTGTGGAAAGTCTGGCTGACTGGCTGAAGCGTGAACACGTACCGGGTATTACTGGTATTGATACACGTGAACTTACCAAGGTGCTGCGTGAGCACGGAGTGATGATGGGTAAGATTCTCTTTGATGATGAGCCTGATAATATTCCAGAGGCTGATTACGAGGGTGTAAACTTCGTTGATCGTGTTTCAACAAAAGAGATTATCCACTACAACGAGGGCGCTGGTAAGAAGGTTGTCCTTGTTGACTGCGGTGTGAAAGCCAATATTATCCGTTCATTGATTACCAGAGGAGTTGAGGTTATCCGTGTACCTTGGAACTATGATTACACTGGTATGGATTATGATGGCCTTTTCCTCGGTAATGGTCCTGGTGACCCTGATATGTGTAATGATGCTGTTGAGGTTATTCGTAAGCAGATGAGTATGAGTAAGAAACCTATCTGTGGAATCTGTATGGGTAATCAGTTGCTTTCAAAGGCTGCAGGAGCAAAGATTTATAAGTTGAAATACGGTCATCGTGGACATAATCAACCTGTTCGTATGGTGGGCACTGACAAGTGTTACATTACCTCACAGAACCATGGTTATGCAGTTGATGCATCCACATTAGACAAGGATTGGAACGAACTTTTTGTCAATATGAATGATGGTAGTAACGAAGGTATCTGCCACAAGGAGAACCCTTGGTTTACCTCTCAGTTCCACCCAGAGGCTTGCTCTGGTCCGGTTGATACTTACTTTATGTTTGATAAATTTGTAGAAACACTGAAATAATGAAAGACGAGTCAATAAAGAAAGTCCTGATACTTGGTTCAGGCGCATTGAAGATTGGTGAGGCAGGTGAGTTTGATTACTCTGGTTCACAGGCGTTGAAGGCATTACGCGAAGAGGGTGTTTCTACGGTTTTGATTAACCCAAACATTGCAACAGTACAGACTTCTGAGGGTGTTGCTGATCAGATTTACTATCTTCCTGTTCAGCCTTACTTCGTTGAGCGTGTTATTGAAAAGGAGCGTCCTGATGGTATCTTGCTGTCTTTTGGTGGACAAACAGCATTGAACTGTGGTGTTGAGTTGGATAAGACTGGCGTTCTTCAGAAGTATAATGTAAAGGTTTTAGGTACTCCTGTTAAGGCAATTATGGATACTGAGGACCGTGAACTCTTCGTTGAACGACTCGATGAGATCGAGGTAAAGACTATCAAGAGTGAGGCTTGTGAGGATATCGAGCAGGCACGTGTGGCTGCAAAGAACCTCGGCTATCCTGTTATTGTTCGTGCTGCATACGCATTGGGCGGTCTTGGTAGTGGTTTTGCTGATAATGAGGATGAGTTGAATACACTCTGTGAGAAGGCTTTCTCTTTCTCTCCTCAGGTGTTGGTTGAGAAGAGTTTGAAGGGTTGGAAGGAGATTGAGTACGAGGTTGTTCGTGACCGTTATGACAATTGTATCACTGTTTGTAACATGGAGAACTTCGACCCGCTTGGTATTCATACAGGTGAGTCTATCGTTATTGCACCATCTCAGACCCTTTCTAACAGTGAGTATCATAAGCTCCGTGCATTATCTATTAAGATAGTACGCCATATCGGTATTGTTGGTGAATGTAATGTTCAGTATGCTTTCGACCCAGAGAGTGAGGACTATCGAGTTATTGAGGTAAATGCTCGTTTGTCTCGTTCTTCTGCTCTTGCCAGCAAGGCAACTGGTTATCCTCTTGCTTTTGTTGCTGCTAAGTTGGGTATGGGTTATGGACTATTTGAGTTAAAGAACTCAGTAACAAAGACCACTTCTGCTTTCTTTGAGCCAGCACTCGACTATGTAGTTTGCAAGATTCCACGTTGGGACCTTAGTAAGTTCCGTGGTGTTGATAAGGAGTTAGGTTCAAGTATGAAGTCTGTCGGTGAGGTAATGGCTATTGGTCGTAACTTTGAGGAGGCAATTCAGAAGGGACTTCGTATGATTGGACAGGGCATGCATGGCTTTGTTGAGAACAAAGAATTGCAGATTGACGACCTTGATGCTGCTTTACGTGAACCTACCGATAAGCGTGTATTCCTTATTTCTAAGGCAATGCACAAGGGATATACAGTTGATCAGATTCATGAGTTGACCAAGATTGATCGTTGGTTCCTCAACAAACTCAAGCATATCATAGACATTGATGAGGAACTGAAGACTAAGAATATCAATACACTTGATAAGGAACTTCTGCGTACTGCAAAGGTTTATGGCTTTACAGACTTCCAAATCGCACGTGCTGTTGGTTTGGAGGAAGAGTGCAAGAAGATGCACGAAGCGATGAGAATCGTTCGTCGTCTGCGTAAGAGCTTTGGTATTCTTCCTGTTGTTAAGCAGATTGATACATTGGCTGCCGAGTATCCTGCACAGACCAATTACCTCTATGTTACATACGCAGGTGTAGCTTCAGATGTTACGTTCCCTAATGATCGTAACTCTGTTATCGTACTTGGTTCAGGTGCTTATCGTATTGGTAGCTCTGTAGAGTTCGACTGGTGTGGTGTTCAGGCATTAAATACCATCCGTCGTCAGGGCTATCGTTCTATCATGATCAACTATAATCCAGAGACCGTATCAACGGATTACGATATGTGTGACCGTCTCTACTTTGATGAGTTGACCTTCGAACGTGTCATGGATATCATTGATGCTGAGAACCCACATGGTGTGATTGTTTCTACTGGTGGACAGATTCCTAACAACCTTGCGATGTATCTTGATGAGGAGAATGTGCCAATTCTTGGAACATCAGCAAAGGATATCGATAACGCTGAGGACCGTGCTAAGTTCTCGTCTATGCTCACAGAGAATGGTATTAACCAGCCTGAATGGAGTGCGTTGACAAGTATGGACGATATTGATAAGTTCGTTGACCGTGTAGGCTTCCCAGTACTTGTACGTCCATCTTACGTGCTTTCTGGTGCTGCAATGAATATTTGCTCAAATAAAGACGAACTTACTCGCTTCCTTCAGTTGGCTGCAAATGTCAGTGTAGACCATCCAGTCGTGGTAAGTAAGTTCATTGAATATGCTAAGGAGATTGAGATGGATGCTGTTGCACAGGATGGTGAGATTATAGCATACGCTATCTCT
This sequence comes from uncultured Prevotella sp., assembly GCA_927910885.1. Classification (GTDB taxonomy): domain Bacteria; phylum Bacteroidota; class Bacteroidia; order Bacteroidales; family Bacteroidaceae; genus Prevotella. The sequence goes on from CAKMOD010000064.1 coordinate 20,249, forward strand.
GAGCATATTGAGTTTGCTGGTGTTCACTCTGGTGATGCTACAATCCAGTTCCCACCACAGAAACTTTATGTTGAGACAATGCGCCGTATAAAGCGCATCAGTCGTCAGATTGCAAAGAAATTGCATATCAACGGACCATTCAACATTCAGTTTATGGCACGTGATAACGATATTCTCGTTATTGAGTGTAACCTCCGTGCGAGTCGTTCATTCCCATTCGTTAGTAAGGTATTGAAGATAAACTTCATCGACTTGGCTACAAAGATTATGCTCGGTGCACCTGTTGAGAAGCCTAATAAGAACCTCTTCGACCTTGATTATGTAGGTATTAAGGCATCTCAGTTCTCTTTCAACCGCTTGCAGAAAGCTGACCCAGTATTGGGTGTTGATATGAGTTCTACTGGTGAGGTAGGTTGTTTGGGTGATGATACCTCAACAGCTTTGTTAAAGTCAATGCTCTCTGTAGGTCTTCGTATACCTAAGAAGACCATCTTATTGTCAACAGGTGGTGCAAAGCAGAAGGCTGAAATGCTTGATGCTGCAAAGATGTTGAAGCAGCATGGTTATGAACTTTATGCAACAGTCGGTACGTCAAAATATCTTGCTGAGAATGGTATTGAGAACACATGTGTGTATATGCCATCAGATGAAGGACAGCACCCACAGGCACTCGACCTCTTGCATGAGAAGAAGATTGACATGGTTGTGAATATGCCAAAGGACCTTACTCCACGTGAGTTGACCAATGGTTATAAGGTTCGTCGTGCAGCAATCGACCTCAATGTACCATTGATTACAAACAGCCGATTGGCAAGTGCATTTATCTCTGCCTTCTGCAATGTCAGCTTGGATGACATTGATATTAAGGCATGGGGAGAATATTAATAGTTTTCGGGGGTTAAAGGAGTTAAGGGAGTTAGAAGGAGTTTAGCAGCAATTACCATTGTTTGGTGTAATACCTTTTACTAAACTCCCTTGACTTCCAAAGCAAGGATTAGGACGTTTTGCCTTAACTCCTTCTAACTCTTTTAACTCCTTTAGCTTCTTAAAGATGAAACTACATTCTATGAAGTTGCTGCCCTTAGTCTTTGTGGTTATCTCTGCAGCGGCTTTTATGTCTTGCTCTGGCTGTTCTTCGCGTGGAGTAGGGCATTATGATACAACATTGGTTGATACTATGTTAGCTGTCGACCTCGATAGTGATCCGTCTGGTGATGGGACGTATATTTCTTCATGGACCTATCTCAACGATTCTGCAGTAGCCAATATGCAGAGTGCTCCAAACAAGAGGTCACAGATATCGTCTTCTAATCGTATGAATATACGTGTCCGTTATCTTGGACGTGTAGGCGTAGAAGCATGTATGATTCTTGGTGATGGTGAGCAGTTTGCGGGCAATAGTTATGATACAACCAACTTTGTTCGTGTCTATGCGTATGGAGAGGAGGTTGGTCGATTCAGTTATAAGCCTGGTGTCAGTAAGCAAACTGATTCTGCCTTCGTTCAGACTCCGGAGGCTTTTGTTGAATGTCTTCGTAAATATCGTTCTTTTAAGATTGAAACAACGACTTTTACCAGTGGAACACTTGTTTATAGTTTTGATGCTATTGCTGCATTGGCAAAGAGAAAACAAAAGTAAGATATTACCATTATGGTAGTCTTTGTTTTAGTACGATAGTATAGTTTATGTCTCTTATTATCAGAACACATTATTATAAAAAGGTAGTATTTAAAGGATAAAACATTATGAAGAAAGGACTTGTATTAGAAGGAGGAGCCATGCGCGGCTTGTTTTCTGCTGGCGTAATGGATGTTCTGATGGAAAATAATATATGGCCTGACGGCGTTATAGGAGTTTCTGCAGGTGCAGCCTTTGGTTGTAATATGAAGTCAAAGCAGGTTGGACGTGTACTCAGATACAATCAAAAGTTGGCAAAAGACTGGCGTTATGCCTCTCTGCGTTCGCTCTTGACAACAGGTGATTACTTTGGTGGTGAATACGCTTACCATTATATGCCTCGTCATATTGACTACTTTGATGTTGATACCTTTCGTGAGAATCCAATGGAGTTTTGGGCTGTATGTACAAATGTTGGAACTGGCAAGGCAGAATACAAGCGGTTAATGGAGGTTGATGATAATTGTTTAGAGTATATTCGTGCCTCTGCATCTATGCCTATTGCTGCTCGTATTGTGACGGTAGAAGGTAAGAAACTTTTGGATGGTGGCATTGCAGATTCTATCCCTCTCCGCTTCTTTCAGGGGCAAGGCTATGAGCGTAATTTGGTTGTTCTTACTCAGCCTGAGGGTTTTGTGAAGGAGCCAAACTCACTGATGCCTCTTATGCGTATGTGGTTACATCGTCATCCACGTGTTGTAAGAGCTTTGGAGCAACGCCATATCATGTATAATGAGCAGTTAGCATACGTCCGTGAAGAAGAAAAGAAGCCTAATACCTTAGTGCTCCGTCCAAAAGCAAAACTAACAATAGGCCATTTCTCACATGATCCAGCAATGATGCAAGCAACCTATGATCAAGGTAGGGAAGTTGCTTTAGAACATCTAAACGAGATAAAGGAATTGTTTGGAGTAAGTGAGGTAAAATAAGTTATGCGTTCTCCTAAAAGAGAAATCATACCTTATAATATTAATAAGTATAAATCAAATTAATCAATAGACAGTGGAGAATCTGTCACAAATATGAGATAAAAATGGATACGACAACAAATGAAAAAGTGAGTATTTTGTTTATTTGCTTAGGCAATATTTGTCGCTCTCCGGCTGCACATGCAGTGATGCAACATCTTGTTGAAGAACGAGGCTGTGCAGACCGATATATGATTGATTCAGCGGGTATTGGTAATTGGCACGTTGGACAATTACCTGATAAGCGCATGCGTGAACATGGTAGACAGCGTGGATATAGCGTTGATCATCATGCTCGTCAATTTGATGCGCGTAGAGATTTTGAGTTATTCGATAAGATTGTCGTAATGGACGAGGAAAATTATCGTAATATTACGTCTCAAGCACCTAATGATGGGGCACGAGAAAAAGTCGTACGAATGGCAGATTTCTTTACTCAACATCCTTCTGCTACTTGTGTTCCTGATCCTTATTATGGTGATGCAGAAGATTTTAACTTAGCTCTTGATTTAATTGAAGATGGTTGTGAGGGTATTCTTAATACTATCTAATGCTTTCCGTTTTAGGGTAGTATAACTCTTCTCTAACCACAAACAATACTCATTTTAATAGCCTATTGTTAGGTGTTAAGTACTTCGCACCATTGGTGTTAACCGTTAGCACACATGGTGCTAAGCATCCGCACGATGTGTGCGGGGCGTTAATACGTCAGTAGATAATGGACTAAAAAGGTCATAATAAGTATTATAAAAACTCCCATAACAAATCATTGCTGGTAATGTTATGGGAGTTTTCTTTTTTTATTCTTTGGTATCTTAGACTATTCCATAGTCTTCAATATCTCCTGACAGAGCATGTAGCCCTTAATCATCATACGTGGAACGTGGAACGGCCCCTTGAAGATATTACCCTTTGCAGGCTGTGCAACGGTTCCGTCACGATGGAGATAACCATACCATTCTGGATAGTCTTGATCAGGGAAGTGAGCGTATGTCCACTCGCTAATACGCTGATGACGATAGAGATACTCCTCGTCGCCTGTTCCAAGGTAAGCATAGAGGGAGGCAATGATTGTCTCGCACTGTGGCCACCAGAACTTCATATCCTGCGAGTAGTCCTGTGGTGGGAGGTTACGGCAGTCGCAGAAGTTGATGATACCACCATATTGCTTGTCCCATCCCCAGTCCCATGACCAATCGAAGATGGTGAGGGCGGTGTCGAGTAAGTCTTTATCCCAGTTGCGCAACTTAGCTTCCTCCATGATAAACCATGCAGTTTCAATACAATGACCAGGGTTGATGGTACGTGCTGCATTGGTATCAATGAACTCTCCCTTAGGGCCGACTGTTTCAAGCAATGCCTTAAACTCTGGGTGCATGAAGTATCGACGGAGCAACGAGATAGACTCATCAATCTGCTGGGTTAGTGTTGGGTCGTCAATCACTGCACGCAGACGTGAACCAACGTTGATAAGAATCATAATGATAGAATGGCTCTGCATTTCTACACCTGCCTCATATTTAGCAGGAAGGAAGCCCGGAGTAGAGAGGAAACGCTGTGCATCGTGGAATACCTGCAATGCTCTTTCTGCGTAATGCTTGTCACCTGTTGCCAAAGAGTATTCTGCAAAGGCAATGGCAGCGAATGTTTCTGAGAAAACATAGCGGCGCTTACGCAGTGGTTTGCCCTCTGCTGTTACCTCAAAATACATGTGGCCATCCTCGTCAAAGCAATGCTTCTCAATGAAATCGATGGAAGACTTAGATGCCTCAAGCCATTCCTGATTCTTCTCTACATTGTTGTATGCAAAAGCGCAGATGAAGGCCCATCGTCCTTGAAACCATACCGACTTGGTCGTGTCCATCAATGATCCATCACGATCCAAGCAGGTGTATATACCGCCATTCTCCTTGTCCCAACCATGGTTCAACCAGAAAGGCATAATGTTGTTTGTAAGGTCGTTCTTGTAGGTTTCAGCCCATGAACGCAAGTATTCTTTTTTATCCATAATTTTAGGTGATATAGACAATGTGTTAATTTTTAGATGGATAGTGAAGTAGGGGGGCAATCTGTATCGTTGTATAGCTGTCCTTTCCTACTGTCCTTTGGCAAAATTAGGACTAATTTATCAATTATCCAAAGAAAAGAATTGAAAACTCTTTCTCTCTTGCCAATAGGGAATATCTTATTTTAATGCTTTTGCAAGAAAGCGGGAAGTATAGCTTTCCTTATTCTTTGCCACAACCTCTGGTGTTCCACAGCCTAACATACGACCACCACCACGACCACCTTCAGGTCCCATGTCAATGATGTAGTCTGCAAGTTTGATGACATCGAGGTTGTGTTCGATGATGATAACGGTGTTGCCACGGTCAACAAGTTTCTGTAATACGTCCATCAAGATACGTATATCTTCAAAATGAAGACCTGTTGTAGGTTCATCAAGGATGTAAAGTGTCTTACCAGTGTCACGCTTTGCAAGTTCGGTTGCCAACTTAACACGCTGACTTTCACCACCAGAAAGGGTAGTGGAACTTTGTCCAAGCTTGATATAGCCCAAGCCAACATCCTGTAATGCCTTGATCTTAGGCAGAATCTGTGGTACATTCTCAAAGAATTCTACAGCCATATTGACTGTCATATCCAATACGTCTGCAATGGATTTACCCTTAAAACGCACTTCCAATGTCTCACGGTTATAGCGTTTGCCGTGACAAACCTCGCACGGTACCATCACGTCAGGTAGGAAGTTCATTTCGATGGTTTTGTAACCATTACCGCCACAGGTCTCACAGCGTCCCCCTTTCACATTGAAAGAGAATCGTCCAGGCTTATAACCACGAATCTTAGCTTCGGGAAGATTGACGAAGAGTTGGCGGATATCAGAGAATACACCCGTGTATGTAGCAGGGTTACTGCGAGGTGTACGGCCAATAGGACTTTGGTCAACGTTCACCACTTTATCAATGTTGTCAATGCCTTCAATCTTTTCGTAAGGCATTGGACGCTTCAGAGAGCGATAGAAGTGTTGTGAAAGTATAGGCTGTAAAGTCTCATTAATGAGTGTACTCTTTCCTGAACCAGACACCCCAGTGACGACAATTAGTTTGCCAAGTGGGAAGGTAACGTTCACGTCTTTTAGGTTATTACCCTTACAACCTGTGAGTTGGATGGTCTTTCCATTTCCTTCTCTGCGCTCCTTAGGAAGCTCAATGGCACGTTCACCATTCAGGTATTGTGCTGTGAGTGTGTGTGTCTTGAGCATGTCTGCAGGCTTACCTTGGAAGACAACCTCGCCACCTTTGCGTCCAGCTTTTGGGCCGATGTCTACAATCCAATCAGCAGCACGCATCATGTCTTCGTCGTGTTCAACAACGATAACCGTGTTTCCCATGTCACGTAACTCTTTCAATGAGTTAATGAGACGCTCGTTATCGCGTTGATGAAGACCGATAGAAGGCTCGTCGAGGATGTAGAGTACGTTGACAAGTTGTGAACCAATCTGTGTAGCAAGGCGAATACGTTGGCTCTCACCACCAGATAGCGTGGCACTTTGACGGTTTAATGCAAGGTAATCAAGGCCCACATCGAGTAGAAAGTTTATACGTTTACGAATCTCCTTTATGATTTCAACGGCAATAGTACGCTGCTTCTCGCTCATGTGTTCCTCAACATGGTCAACCCAGTCTTTCAGCTCGGTGATGTCCATTTCTGCAAGATCAGCAATGTTTTTATCCCATATTTTATACGACAAAGCCTCACGATTCAAACGATGACCATGACATTCTGGACATTGTGCTTCGGCTATAAATTGGTCTGCCCACTTCTTTCCTGCTGAGGAATCATCGTTCTCCATAACTGTACGGAGATACTTAATGATACCATCAAAGGACACAAAGTAATCGGAGGTGGTATGTACAAGTTCTTTAGCAATCTTCAACTTCTCCAAAGAACCATACAAAACCTCGTCCATAGCTTCCTTTGGAATATCCTTGACAGGGGTCTTGAGGTCACAATTATGCTTCTTTAAGAGAGCGTCTATCTGCCAGAAAATCATCTGGTTCTTGTATTTTCCTAAAGGAACTATTGCACCACTATAGATGTCTTGTTTGTCATTTGGAATCACTTTCTTCAAGTCAATCTCATCAATCACACCCAAACCTTTACACTGTGGACAGGCTCCTTCGGGTGAGTTGAATGAGAAGATGTTTGGCGCAGGGTCTTTATAAGCAATGCCCGTAACTGGGTCCATCAGTCGTTTAGAGAAGTATTTGGCTTCATTTCGTTCGTTATCAAGAATCATAATTAAGCCTTCTCCCTGCTTCATTGCAGTTGAAATGGTCTTTGCCAAACGCTCACGTAGTGTACTATTCTCCGTACCACCGAGTTTCATCTTGTCGATAACAACCTCGATGTTATGGTTCTTGTAACGGTCAACTTTCATACCACGTGTAAGCTCTTGTACCTCTCCATCGACACGAATATACAAGTATCCCTTGCGTCGCATCTGCTCAAAGAGCTCACGATAATGACCTTTACGGTTGCGGACAAGTGGAGAGAGAATATATATCTTGCGGTCTTGATAATCAGACATAATCATGTCCACCACTTTTTCCTCGGTGTATTTCACCATCTTTTCACCGCTCATATAAGAGTACGCTTCACCTGCACGTGCAAAGAGAAGGCGGAGGTAGTCGTATATCTCTGTAGTTGTACCGACAGTAGAGCGAGGATTTTTATTTGTTGTCTTCTGTTCAATAGAGATGACAGGAGAAAGTCCTGTAATCTTATCTACCTCAGGACGCTCCATATTTCCAAGGAAGTTGCGTGCGTAAGCAGAGAAGGTTTCAATATAGCGACGCTGACCTTCGGCAAAAATAGTGTCGAAAGCAAGCGAACTCTTTCCTGAACCAGATAGTCCAGTGAAGACGGTAAGTGAGTTGCGTGGGATAGTTATGTCTACATTCTTCAGATTATGTACTCTGGCACCGAAGACTTCTATTTTCTCATTCATGGGGTTGTTGGGTGTTTGGTGTTGAATGTTGGGAGTTTATGAATTGTTGATTGATGGGGTTTGGGGTTGGTGTTGAATGTTTAGTGTTGAGGATTTCCTCCGTGTCGATGGTTTTCTTGATGGTAAGAAATGATGAAAATCACAATTCATTACCACCTATCATTCATCACCCATCACCTACCCAACATCACCTCGTCGACTGTGTGTAACCTCTGAGGAGGTTAACATCTCGTCGAATGTGGAACTCTTTGCCGTCAGCTCCTTTAGCGGTTACATTGACAAAGTAAGTTCCTTGGGCAACATCTTTGCCTTTATACTTGCCATCCCAACCACCAGCAGGATCATTCCATTCGTATATCTTTTGTCCCCAACGGTTAAAGATGATAGCTTTAAACTCTACAATACTCTTATATCCAGGCTTTGCACGATAGACATCATTGATACCATCTCCATTAGGTGAGAAGGCATTAGGCATCTGTAGACTACTCTCGCTGATGGAGAAACTAATAGCATTATAGCGTGTTGTGTCACCATTTAGGATTTCATAAAGCACTACTCTTGTTGTTCCTGCCTCTGTAAAGGTGTATTCGGTATTCTCATCATAACGGATAAGAAAAGCCGAGCGAGGATTCTGTTGATTGAAGAAATGCCATTCGTAATTTGTGGCAGCGTCCTTTATTGTAGGTGGATTAGCAGAAAACGCAATTGTCAAAGGAGCCGACCCGACATAAGTATCACCTGCTGCAATTGTGTTGGTCTCACCATTTGCATCGGTATATTTACCTGAAGGTTGGCAATTTTGTGCCCATGCTATAGAAGATAGAAGCATAGACAACATCACACCAAATATTCTAAATTTATATTGTTTCATCCTAATAGGTCGTTTGATGTTACCTTGAAAAATGTATAATCGTGCAAATTTACACAATTTTTCCCATACAAACAAGTAAATCTATCTGTCTGAACAGGATAATAATATGGATTTTATCTGCTAAAACTTAGTTAGCATATTCTCTCACTGCGGTATCTCTTTGTAATTGGCAATAGCACATTCTCTTAAAGATTGTAAAACTTCATACGATATTATTTTTGGTAAAGTGAGGTGTATCTCTCTTGAACTCACAATAAAATGGCTCAGTTCTAACAATATTTTATAAGGCATTTTATAGTCCGCACTATTGGTGCTCACCCTTCGCACCATTGGTGTTTGCCCTCCGCACCACTGGTGCTAAGCACTGTCACCATGAAATAAAATGGTAGGAAAAGGTATTAGATACTGTAAATTAATATATAATAAGAGATTATAGAAAACTTATATAGGAATGCTTTATTTGGCTATAATAAATGATATGCTATAAGCGTTTTTGTGTTTTTTATCATTCTACATCTTTTGATTACAGATTTCTTTTGTATATTTGCAGTTGTAATTTGTTACTGTTTGAAAATAAAAGTATGTTTATGAGAAATTATTTAAAAATACCTTATGTTATTTTTTGCTATGACTTTTAGTTATAGCGTATTGGCACAAAGTGTTCAATGGCGTGATCAACACAAGGTAAAACGTAAAGAAACAATCTTTGGTATTGCTAAAGAATATGGCGTAACAATCCCACAGCTTCTTGATGCTAACCCAACAATGAAGCAGGCAGGTTATGAACTGAAGAAAGGTGACCTAATCTTTGTCCCTTATTCAAAGGAGGGCGACTTCCTTCCAGATGGTTCTGTAAAAGGTAAGACGGATAAGAAGGCTGCTTCAAAGCCTACTGTTGCTCAGGCTCCTGCAAAGGCTGTGAACGCTATTCGTGTTGGTATTATGCTGCCTTTGCATAATCAAGATGGTGATGGAAAACGTATGGTAGAGTTCTATCGTGGTGTATTATTAGCTCTTAATCAGATGAAGACTGAGGGAATTAATACAGAAGTACACGCTTGGAATGTACCTAAGGGTGCTGATATTCGCAATACCTTGCTTGAGCCAAATGCTTCAAAGTTAGATGTTATCTTTGGTCCTCTTTATTCAGAGCAGGTAAAACCATTGGCTGATTTTTGCCGTGCGTATGATATTAAACTTGTTATTCCTTTCTCAATATCAGGCAATGATGTAGAAACAAATCCTAATATTTTCCAAGTATATCAGACAGAGGCTTCGTTGACAAACAAGGCGATAGCAGCTTTCTTAGAGCGTTTCCAGAGATCACATCACCCTATTTTTGTTAATTGTAAGGATGAAACAAGTCAGGTAGGCGACTTTACTACAAGTTTGAGAAAGCAACTTGACTTACAGAAGATTAAGTATAGTCTTACAAGTTCAAAGTCTTCTAATGCTGACTTCTCTAAGCATTTTGATGCAACTCGACCAAATGTTGTGATTCTTAATTCTGAGAAAAGCCCACAGTTGAACGAGGTTTTCGCTAAGTTGGCTCAGCTGAAGAAGGCCCGTCCAGGCTTAGCTATCAGCCTTTATGGTTACAACCAGTGGTTTGTTTATCAAGATTACAACCTTGACCAGTACTTCAAGTATAACACTTATATCCCATCTACCTATTATTATAATAAGGCTGCGGATAAGACAAAGGAGTTAGAAGAAAAGTACACAGAGCAGTATGGTGAGCCTATGTCAAGACAGTATATCCCTCGTATGGCACTTACTGGTTATGATCAGGCACAGTTCTTTGTACGTGGTTTGAAGGCAAACGGTAAGAATTTCAAAGGTACTGCTGCAGAAGTTAAGTATCGTCCTGTACAGACACGTTATAACTTTGTACGTGTAGGACAGGGCGGATATATCAATGACAACTTCCAACTGGTTCACTTTAAGACAGACCAGACAATGGAGAATCTTGTCTATTAAACAGAAGAAGAGTATCTGATTCAAAAGATGAAGAATAAAATCTCAAGAATATTAGCTATTATCCTACTTGCGTTGCCATTGACAGTAGCTGCGCAAGTAGGTGACCATCGTAACGACTTTGCCATTGGTGTAAATGGTGGTTACGTACTCTCTAACGTAGGTTTCACCCCGAGTGTAAGACAATCCATGTATGGTGGCTTCACGGGAGGATTAAGTATGCGTTATGTGTGTGAAAAGTATTTCAATACTATCTGTTCTATCTATGGTGAGGTGAACTATGCTTCAGTTGGATGGAAAGAGAAGATTTTGACAGGAACAGATCAGCCAGTAATTAATTCTAATGGGTTGGCTGAAGAGTATTCACGTACTGTTAATTACGTTCAGGTTCCTGTCTTTGCTCACCTTGCATGGGGACGTGAGCAGAAAGGCTTTAACTTTTTCTTTCAAGCTGGCCCACAATTAGGACTCTATCTTGGAGAGTCTACTTCTAAAAACTATGATACACCTAACCTTGCTACTGATGGAACAGGGCGCAGTAATCCAATAATAGCGCAGGAGTCAATGCCTGTTGAAAAGAAGTTAGACTATGGTATTGCTGCTGGCTTGGGTATGGAGTATAGCAATCGTCATGTAGGTCACTTCTTATTTGAAGCCCGCTATTACTATGGATTGGGTAATATCTATGGAAGTTCAAAGAAAGACTATTTCGGTAAATCTAATTATAGCAACATTGTTGTCAAGGCTACCTATCTTTTTGACATCGTAAAAACAAAGTAATAATTAATCTATTTTATCATTATGTTTGAAAACCAACCCAAAGCACTGTACGCATTGGCATTAGCCAATACTGGTGAACGTTTCGGCTATTACACTATGATAGCCGTGTTCTCTTTATTTTTAAGAGCCAATTTCGGGCTATCTGGTGATACAGCTGGCTTGATTTATGGTGTTTTCCTTGCCTTAGTTTATTTCTTACCATTGGTCGGTGGTATCATGGCCGACAAGTTTGGCTATGGAAAGATGGTGACTATTGGTATTATCGTCATGTTTGCGGGCTATTTATTCTTGTCTATCCCATTGGGTGGAGGAGTAATGGGCTATGCAGCAATGTTTGGTGCTTTGCTACTTGTTAGTCTTGGAACAGGCTTGTTCAAGGGTAACCTACAGGTGATGGTGGGTAATCTTTATGATGTACCAGAACTGTCAGCAAAGCGCGATTCAGGTTTCTCTATCTTCTACATGGCAATCAACATTGGTGCACTCTTTGCTCCTACAGCAGCTGTGAGAATTAAGGAATGGGCTGAGCATTCGCTTGGTTATTCTGGTAATGATGCATACCATTTCTCTTTTGCGGTAGCTTGTGTATCATTGATCGTATCAATGATGATTTACTACGCTTTCCGTAGCACTTTTAAGCATGTAGAAGCTGGTGCAGGTAAGAGCAAGAAAACTGATACAACAGTTGCTGCGGAAGAGCTCACCCCACAGCAGACTAAGGAGCGTATTGTTGCTCTTTGTCTTGTTTTTGCTGTCGTTATCTTCTTCTGGATGTCGTTCCACCAGAATGGTCTTACATTGACTTACTTTGCTGATGAGTTTGTTAGTCCTAAGGCAGAGGGTATTCAGACAATGGCATTTGATGTAATCAACCTTGTGATGATTATCTTCATGGTTTATAGTCTTATGTCATTCTTCCAGAGTAAGACTTCTAAGGCTAAGTTAATTTCAACAGTTGTTTTCCTTGCAGCGGCTGGTGTTTTAGTCTATAAGTTTAATAACATCGGTGGCCCTGTTGATGTTAGTGCTCCTATTTTCCAGCAGTTCAATCCATTCTATGTAGTAGCATTGACTCCTTTGAGTATGGCTATTTTTGGTGCTTTGGCAGCTAAGGGTAAGGAACCAACAGCGCCTCGTAAGATTGCTTATGGTATGATCATCGCTGGTAGTGCTTATTTCCTTATGGTTTTGGCATCACGTGGTTTGCTTACTCCTAACGATCAGGCTGCTGCGAAGGAAGCAGGCAAGATGGTTCCATTTGCTTCTGGTAACTGGTTGATTGGTACCTATCTTGTACTTACTTTCGGTGAGTTGTTGCTCAGCCCAATGGGTATCAGCTTCGTTAGTAAGGTTGCACCTCCAAAGTATAAGGGTGCGATGATGGGTGGATGGTTTGTTGCTACAGCTATTGGTAACCTGCTTGTCAGCGTTGGTGGCTACTTGTGGAACGACCTTCCTTTGACCGTTGTATGGTCTGTATTTATCGTACTTTGTCTCATTTCTGCTGGCTTCATGTTCCTTATGATGAAGCGTTTGGAGAAGGTTGCATAAAGGTAGCCCCTCACGGAATAAGATTTTATAATATAATAAAAGGCTGAACTCAAAGAAAGAGTTCAGCCTTTTATCATGTAATCATATTTGAATGATCAATATCTCTACCATATAAGTAAGTTGTTTAGCGTCTTACTCTTTTATTATAAGGGTGATAATCCTTCCTTCTTTTTATCCTTTTATCAACGTGTTGTAGCCTAACACAACATGTGCGAACGCCCCGCACATGTTGTGCGGAGCGTTCGCACTAATGGTGCTAAGCACTAAATACCTTGTAATCTATTATTAGAAGGTGTGTAATTTATTATCAAAAAAGGGCTACACAGTCCTAAACACATAGTGCTTATTTGGTTAGGGGCTTGCTACGCTAAGTTATAGAAGTTCATCTACTTTAGCTTTTCTGCCAAATACTTACCCGTCAAACTCTCCTTGCATCGAGCCACCTCTTCTGGTGTAGCAGCTATTACGAGGCTTCCACCCTTGTCTCCACCGTCAGGACCAAGGTCGATGACATGGTCAGCACATTTGATGACATCGAGATTATGTTCAATAACCAATATCGTATGTCCACGCTCAATGAGCGCATTGAAAGCATGGAGTAGACGCTGGATATCGTGGAAATGCAGACCTGTTGTTGGCTCATCAAAGATGAAAAGCGTTGGTTCTTGCTGTTCTTGTCCAATGAAGTAAGCGAGTTTCACACGCTGATTCTCACCGCCAGATAGGGTAGAAGAACTTTGTCCGAGTTTGATATAACCAAGACCTACATCCTCTAAAGGTTTCAATCGGTTGACAATTGCTTTGCGCTTATGCTCACCGAAGAACTGAATAGCCTCAGATACGGTCATATTCAGAATGTCGTTGATATTCTTACCTTGGAACTGTACATCGAGTATCTCACGCTTAAAGCGTTGTCCGTGGCACTCTTCACACTCTAAGACGAGGTCTGCCATAAACTGCATCTCCACTGTAATGACACCTGCACCCTTACATTCTTCGCAGCGACCACCTTCTGTGTTGAATGAGAAATATTGTGGTGTGAAGCCCATCTGCTTAGATAATTGCTGATCTGCAAATAGCTTTCTGATTTCGTCGTATGCTTTCACGTAAGTCGCTGGGTTAGAGCGTGTACTCTTACCGATAGGGTTCTGATCTACAAACTCCACGTGTTTAATCTGTTTCCAGTCACCCCCGATAGATGAATATTCACCTGGTGTGTCGGCAACCTCATCCAAATGACGTTTGAGAGCAGGGTAGAGAATACCTTTCACAAGGGAAGACTTTCCGCTACCACTGACTCCTGTCACTACAGTAAAGACATTCAACGGAAACTTTACGTCAACACCTTTAAGGTTATTCATGCGTGCTCCCTTCAATTCTATCGCCATATTCCATGGTCGACGACTTGTAGGTGTTTCGATAACTTCCGTTCCTGTGAGATATTTGATGGTATATGAATGAGGATACTGCTCCTGTAATTGTAGTGATTGAGCATTCTTTTTTTCTTTAACATCTCCCTCTATTCGCTTGATATCAGAGACTTTACCTTCGAACACAATCTCACCACCAAGTCGACCTGCATCTGGTCCAACGTCAATCAGGTAGTCAGCTGCACGCATGATTTCCTCATCATGTTCCACAACAACCACCGTGTTACCTAATGCTTGAAGTTCTTTCAGTACATGAATGAGGCGGTCGGTATCTCGACTGTGCAAACCAATGGAAGGTTCGTCAAGTATATAGAGTGAGCCAACGAGGGAAGAACCAAGGGAGGTTGTGAGATTGATGCGCTGACTCTCACCACCACTCAATGAGTTTGATTGGCGGTTAAGGGTGAGGTAGCCCAATCCTACGTCTAAAAGGAACTGTAAACGACTTGTTATTTCGGTCATCAATCGTCTACTAACTTCCTGTTCATGCTCTGTTAGTTCCAGTTTGTCAAACCATTGTTTAAGATTAATGATTGACATATCAACAAGCTCGGTAATAGCCATACCGCCTATCTTGACCCATGTTGCCTCCTTCTTTAGCTTCGTACCGTGGCAGTCTGGACAAACAGTTTTACCACGATAACGACTGAGCATGACGCGGTATTGAATCTTGTATTGGTTTTCTTTCAACATTTGAAAGAAGGTATCAATACAGATACGGTCGTGAATGTCTTTCTTTCTTTCGCTTGGTAGACCCTTCCAAAGACTTTCTTTCTCAGCCTTAGTTAGTTCAAAATAAGGCTTAAAGATAGGGAAGTTGTCTTTTGCTGCACGTCTGCAGAACTCATCTTTCCATGTTGCCATCTTCTCACCGTGCCAACATTGTACGCAACCATCATAGACAGAAAGAGACGAATCTGGGATTACTAATTTCTCATCGACACCGATGACGCGGCCAAAACCCTCACAAGTAGGGCAAGCACCAAGGGGAGAATTGAACGAAAACATATTGTCGTTCGGTTCTTCAAAGCGTATGCCGTCAGCTTCAAAGCGTGTTGAGAAATCGTAGGTTAGCTTAGCTGGGAGAATCATTAGTTGCATATTGCCGTCCCCCTCGTAGAAAGCTGTTTCGCAAGAGTCAGTGAGTCGGGTCAGTGTATCTTTGGAGTTGTCAACTGACAAACGGTCAATAACGAGATAGATATTCTTTGCTTTATCCTTTGCCGTACTTTTATTGTCATCATCAGCAGGGTTTTGTTCAAGCCAGTCTTCTATGCGAATGAAGTCATCATCTACATAGATACGAGCATAACCCTCCTGCATCTCCATTTCAAGTTGGTTCTGTATGCTTCGTCCTTCAACGATGTGTAGAGGGGCAAGAATACAGAACTTTGTTCCTTCTGAGTAGGACATGACTTTCTCAATGACGTCTTCAACGGAATGATGCTTTACCTCTTCGCCAGTAATAGGACTAAAAGTCCTACCTATACGAGCATAGAGAAGACGGAGATATTCGTATATTTCGGTAGAAGTACCCACCGTTGAGCGTGGATTACGTGAGATAACCTTTTGCTCAATGGCGATAGCAGGGGGGAGTCCTTTAATGAAATCGACCTCAGGTTTAGACATTCTGCCTAAGAACTGACGGGCATAAGCAGAAAGACTTTCCACATATCGGCGTTGTCCTTCAGCGTAGAGTGTGTCGAAAGCAAGCGATGACTTACCCGAACCCGATACGCCAGTAATGGCAACAAACTGACCTTGAGGGATTTTTACATCTATATCCTTTAGGTTGTTAACCTTAGCCCCTTTTACCTCAATATATTTATTCATAATTATCAACTTTATTCTACATTTATCCTTATATACTCTTAAAAGAGATTTAAAGGACGAATAGTAATATGCAAAATTACAAAAAACTTTGGCTTCTTTCTGATATTTACTTTATATTTGCAAGCGATATTTGATTTTAAAAGAACACAATTATGAGAGTTAAAAAATTATTGGTTATTGCTTTGTTGGCCCTTCCAATGATGGGTATGGCACAGAGCTCATACGAGCAGATAGGTGAATCTGCAAACACAACACAGTTTGAGAACAAGCAGAATAGCGCAGCTTACCAGCAGTGGTTGAGCCAGTATGAAGAGTGTGGTCAGCGTATCAACGATATATCTGAGCAGTATCAGCGCGAGGTTGATAAGCGTGGCTATCCAAAGAAGAAGACTGTTAAGGCTAAAATGACACTTGTGAACCAGTATATCAGCTTGTTGCAGCAGCAGCGTGACTCACCAGAACTGAATCAGGGGGTTGATATTGACAAGGTGAATAGCAAGATTGCTATGTGGCAGGAGCAACTTCAGGGTTTAGCTGCTTTGTTGAAGAAGATTTAAATCGTATTTTATCGTAATATTAAAAGAGCTGTAACGGCATTGGC
Organism: uncultured Prevotella sp.; assembly: GCA_927910885.1. Lineage (GTDB taxonomy): Bacteria > Bacteroidota > Bacteroidia > Bacteroidales > Bacteroidaceae > Prevotella. Next base: position 36,952 of record CAKMOD010000064.1, read on the forward strand.
AGTTACAGCTCTTTTTTTTGTTTTATTGTTCTTCACCATCCGTGTTAAGCAGAATCTTCTTGCTTCCTTTCTTTGCTTCGAAGTAAGGTGGTTCGTCCCTTAACGTTATACTGTCATAGATGAAAGGTGCAATAATAGTATCCTTACCGTCTGGAAGTATCAAACCAAGTTTACCATCTAATTGTGCTATGAGAGGCATTGTTCGTAAGTCGTCAACATAGACATAACAAGTACGAAGGAACTCATACTTCGGTTCAACGAGTGTACGCCCTCTGTGGTCAAGGATACCAAACTTTCCTTTTCGTTCGATCACCTCATGATACTGAATGTATATCTCACGGATAAGATTCAAATATTTCACCATCTTTCTCTTATCGTTGACCAATGTAACGAGGTAATCGAAGGTATCAGAGTAGTTTGCCATCGCACGAGCTAAGACAATCTTCATGTCTAATCCCTTGATAGCCTTGCGGTTTAGGTCAATATATCGCGCAATAGCAGCCTCCTTTTCTTTCATAGGTAGGTCTTTCAGATGCTCCTCAAAACGTAGCATCTGTTGTTTACTGCCGTGCATGGCTTTGATGTATCTATGTATCTGACGCCCCATTTCCATGCACACGAAATGTCGAATCTGCTGTTCCTCTATAGGGTCAGCGTATTCCTGGTTGAAGTTATCTTGCGTAATCATGGGCTTTTCTTTTTTGTTTTTGCCAAAGATACTGACTTTTGATAGTTCTACCAAGAATTTAAATGATTTTAATTCAAATGATTTTGAAATGTCTTTATTTTCGGCTTTAGACTAAAAGTTAAGCTCAACATCTTTGCCAAATGGTGCAAGGGATAGTCCAGCCATTTTGAAGTGTTGCTTGGCAAATGGAATACCTATAATCGTAATGGCAAGGAGGATACCAAAAAGAATGTGGGTTAAGCATGCCCATAAACCACCAAAGATAATCCAAATGATATTGAGTGGAATGGTGATACAGCCTGAAAGACTTTCTCCTTCTCTCACTTCTGCACCAAAAGGCCATAGGCACAAGAGTCCGAGCTTGAATGTTTGTACTGCTGCTGGTATGCCGATAATGGTAATGGCAAGTGCTAAACTACCTGTAAAATAACCGATAGCAGCCTCTAATCCGCCGAATATCCACCAAATGATGTTTCCAAGAATACGCATAAATTGATTGTTGAATTAAGATGTTAAAGTGCAGAGAACTCCTCTGCTTAAATGTTATAAGGTAAGTTTCGAATCTAATTCTACCAACATCTTGCTTTCGTTTCAGCATCATGTTGTGTGGTGTGGAGCGTTAACACCATTGGTGCGAACCATTAGCACCATTGGTGCGGAGCCTCAGCACGTCAGTTGAAGATAAGGCGAAAGATTCGTTATGCTCGTTACATTATATGAATAAGATGCTAATGGATACCCTATGTGGGATTTGTTCAATAAACAACAGAAATCGTTTATAAAGATTATATGAAGTCTGTAATTTCTTCTAATGTCTTCCGCTTCTTCTCATTCGTTGGACAGTCGTCGGCTATGTGACCGATAGGAATGATGGCAACAGGCTCAAAACCTGTATATGGGAAGGTCTCCTTTAGTTTGGCTACATTAAAGTTACAAACCCAACAGCTGCCTAAGCCTCGCTCTGTTGCTGCCAAGCAAAGATGTTCAGTAGCAATGGCAACATCAATATCACCATGCTGCTTGTTATCTTCTTGGCGTATCCAGTTCTTTTCAACCTCGCGCATACAAATGATGTAGAGCGGTGCCGACTTGAACCATTCGCGGGCGTAGCATTCTTGTAGTTGCTTGCGTGCCTCATCCGACTTCACAATAACAAACTTCCATGGCTGTTTGTTGACAGCCGATGGTGCCATACGTGTCACCTCAAGGATATATTGTAAGTCTTCTTCTGATACTGGTGTGTCACTATATTTACGTACAGAAAAACGCTTTTGGGATAGTTCTAATATGTTCATAACCTGATAAATATAAGCTTTCCAATGTGGACTTAGCCATGAAGTATTTTGTTGTTTATACTCTCACTATAAAGGATTTTATTTATTGTAACTCCTCTTTATAATATAGTATCGCTTTAATGGCAATCTGTTCCGCTTCCTCGATGGTGCAATTTAGTCTTCCACCTGATGCGTCAGCATGACCGCCACCATTGAAGAATTTTGCTGCCATAGGTTGACAGTGGAAGCCATTGCAAGAACGAAGACTCACGAGTACGGTCTTAGGTTTCTCTGTATCTTCTCGCAATGAGATACTTAGTTTGAGCCCTTTAATCTGCTGTGGAATATTCACAAGTCCCTCCATATCTCCCTTGATGAAATGGAACTGCGCCATCTCTTCTTTTGTTACGGTATAATAGGATGCGTGTAACTCCTCAATCACCTTCATCTTGTTGAGGATGATGTGTGCACGGAGGCGGAGGGCATTGGTAGAGTAGTTATGGAATACACGGTTATAAATCTCATCCTTATCAATATTCTTTGCAAGAAGTTGACCGATAATATAGAATATTTCTGGGCGTGACGAATTATAGGTGAAGCCACCTGTATCTGTCATCATACCACAATAAATGCAGGATGCACATTGAGTTGTCATCTTCTCGTAGCCATCTAACTGACTAATCAGGCGGAAGACAATCTCACATGTACTTGACATTTCTGGATTTGAAACCGTCAATGCGTTGTTTGTTTCAGGTTCTAAGTGGTGGTCGATGAGTAGGCGAGGGGCTGTGGAGGACTCCAAAACCTCTTGCATTGCATCTACACGTGAGTTTTGGTTGAAGTCAAGACAGCAAACGAGGTCTGCTTCCTTAAACGCCTTCTCAACCTCCTTTGGTCGTCTGTCATAACGAATAACGGAATTATGTCCTGGAAGCCAATGCAGGAAGTCGGGTGTAGCGTCAGGCATACACACCTTAACGTTGGTCTTGCCAATCTGGTTTAGAAAGTGCATCCATGCCAATGAAGAACCTGTTGCATCACCATCAGGTGATTTGTGAGCACAGATTACTATGTTTGTTGCATTGGAGAGAAGGTTGCGTAGAGTTGCAATTTCTTCTTGATTCAATAGGTTTAATTCCATTATAGCTGTAAGCTTTGGTGTGTGTTTGAAAGGTGTTTGGGTTGTTATACCCGATGTGTGTAGAGATGAGAGAAATAAAAAGCCCTGCCTGGATACCCGTCTTACATCTTGAAATAGTGAAGAATGTATGCGGAGATAATACCCAGGCAGGGTTATGAATTAGAACAATTTAGCTGGATAGGTACCATCGTCGACCAGTGACTGAATCTTGTCAACCACGCTCTGACGATCGGCAGCGTATGTTACGCCAAACCACTTGCTGGTAGTGTCAAGCACCTTCACGGTAGATGTACCATCGTTGATAAGTTTGTTTACCATCAATGGGATGAAGTATTCAGACTTCTTGTTCTCCATGTTCTTTGGATCAGAGAGGAACTCCTTGAAGTATGCCTCGCTATACTCGAAGTAGTCTGGTGTGAAACCCCATACATTCATAGATACAGGAGTATTCTCACCAACAGCAACCCACTCACCATTGTCGTCTTTATACTTGATTTCGCCATCGCGACGCTCAATCTCTGTACGCTCAACAACAGTTGTCAAGTTTCCTTCAGCATCTGTAGAGCAGATACCACGAGCAACAGTACCATTCTCGCTCAGTGTGTTACCTACGCGGAAACCAACCATTGCATACTTGTCTTTTGTACCCTCTGGGAGGTCAGCAAGGAACTTACCGATAACCTTGAAGCAATCGCGGTTGTAGAAGTCGTCGCAGTTGATAACGCAGAAAGGCTCTTTGATAACATCCTTTGCCATCAAAACAGCATGGTTTGTACCCCATGGCTTCTCACGACCTTCTGGAACAGAGAATCCTTCTGGTAGTGCATCGATGCTCTGGAAAACAAGTTCTGCAGGGATATGACCTTCATACTTTGAGAGAACTTGGCTGCGGAACTGCTCTTCGAAATCCTTACGGATAACAAAGACAATCTTACCAAAGCCTGCCTGGATAGCATCATAGATAGAGTAGTCCATAATGGTTTCGCCATTAGGACCCAATTCGTCGAGCTGCTTCAGCCCGCCGTAGCGGCTTCCCATACCTGCCGCAAGGAGTAATAACGTAGGTTTCATTTTCTTTTTATATCGTTAAACTATATATTATGTTCTGAATGCAAAGGTAAGAAAAATATGGGATATATTATTATTTTGTGTTATGAATTATGAGAGTTAAATATGTTGTTGGTTTCTAACTTTTTCAAGTTCAATTCAAATCACTCGTTATACTCTAACATTTATCATTCTTATTTAGAATGGTATTGCCTGTTACTATCTTTCATTTTCTTATCAATATTTCGTCTATCTTTCTAACTTTTTGTATTCTACAACGCTTATATTGCAAAGTACTATGTCATATATAGGCACCCTTATTTATTGCCTTTCAGAAAGGTTATAATGTTCTTGGTGTTTTGAATTTTGTTTACATTATTTCTTGTCTTACATCTTTAAAAATAAGCAAAAAACATCATTTTGAGTGCTCTCGTAACTCTCTTGTTATAAATTAGTTACAGAGTTGTATTTTAAAAGGTGCTTAATTGGGTTTGAAAAGGGCGTTAGTTAGGCTTCAAAAGGGCATCTTTTGTAAGTCAATTGGGCGTTAATTCGAATACTATTTGTGCTCTTTTGAAAATGTATATGCGAAAAAATGTGACAAAAGCATTGTTTTTTGCTCTCTCTCTGAACTAATGATTAGTGTATAAATATAAGTAAAGGGGAGGGAGCGTTAAACTCGTTTCATGAGGGTAGAACGCTCTGTGGGGGAGAAATTTTCTATCGCATAACGCAGCATGGTGCGGGGCATATCTGCACGATGGCTCATGACGTAGTCATAAAGACGCTTTGAATCACGTTTTCCAGCTTCACGAAGCATCCATCCAATAGCCTTGTGCATGAGGTCGTGTGGGTGGTGCATCATCAGGTCGCTTAGTGCGTATGTGTCTTCTAATTGTCCTTTACGAATGAATGCGTATGTTGATACGATAGCGATACGATTATCCCATAGTAGTGGACTTTGAGCTAAATGATAAAGAATGTCACGTGATTTGTCAAGTAAGTATTCGCCTATGATGAAGCGACAAGATAGGTCAACAAGGTCCCAGTTATTGATTCGCTTAGTTTGAGAAAGGTAAAGATTGAATAGCTCTTTGCGTAAAGCTTCGTCTTTTTTCTTACTCTTCTCTACCATTATGATTAAGGCACAAAGGCGCACTTCATGCCATTCAGACTGTATTAGTTCTTGTATCTCGGCTAAGGCAATGTCTTTGTGCTGCTTCGCAATAGCTCTAACATTGGGTACGATGACACCTAAAAAACGGTCGCCTTCACCATATTCTCCTTTGCCAGCCTTAAAGAACTTAGGGAATATCTCTCGCTTCTCCGCATCTGATAGTGCTTGAAGTTTATTTGTTATAGTCTTGGTAAGTTGCTTCATTGTTAACCCTTTATTAATTTACCAATTTCTTTTCTCATGCAAAGATAATTATTTTCTTTTGTTTTTAGTCGAATAGATAAGAAGAACTGACAGATTGTCAGTAAGTCCTTTTGGCATAGTTTTCGTATAATTGAAGGCGAAACGACTTCTTGGCAGGTCGTAAACAAATTGATAATTAAAATCTTAAAACATATACAATTATGACAATTAAACCTTTAGCAGACAGAGTCCTTGTGCTTCCAGCACAGGCAGAAGAGAAAGTTGGTGGTATTATTATCCCAGACACAGCCAAGGAAAAACCACAACGTGGTAAGGTGGTTGCTGTTGGTAATGGTACCAAGGATGAGGAGATGATTCTCAAGGTTGGCGATGAGGTGCTCTATGGTAAGTACGCAGGTACTGAGCTTGAGAATGATGGTGAGAAGTATTTGATTATGCGTCAGAGCGACGTGTTAGCAGTAGTTGAGTAACACTTCTCCTATCAAAAGGTCTTAAAATAGCTGTAGTTGGGCTATTCTATTATATCTTGTAGAACTATATATACATAGAAAAGATAAAAAAGAATAGCTGACAACGCATAAATAAACAATCATAATAAGGAATATAGAAAATGGCAAAAGAGATAAGATTCGATTCAGATGCACGTGAACTCTTGAAGAGTGGTGTAGACCAGTTGGCAAATGCAGTGAAGGTAACGCTCGGTCCTAAGGGTCGTAATGTTGTTATCGGTAAGAAGTTTGGTGCTCCACAGATTACTAAGGACGGTGTTACCGTTGCTAAGGAGGTAGAGCTTGAGGATAACTTTGAGAATGCAGGTGCACAGCTTGTTAAGAGTGTTGCAAGCAAGACAGGTGACGATGCTGGTGATGGTACAACAACAGCAACTATCCTCACACAGGCAATTGTTACTGAAGGATTGAAGAACGTTACAGCTGGTGCAAACCCAATGGACCTCAAGCGTGGTATCGATAAGGCTGTAGCTAAGGTTGTTGATCATATTAAGGCTTCTGCAGAGGTTGTAGGTGATAACTACGACAAGATTGAGCAGGTAGCTACTGTAAGTGCTAACAACGACCCTGAAATTGGTAAGTTGCTCGCAGATGCTATGCGTAAGGTGTCTAAGGATGGCGTTATCACTATTGAGGAGAGCAAGACTCGTGAGACAAGTATTGGCGTTGTTGAGGGTATGCAGTTCGATCGTGGTTACCTCTCTGGTTACTTCGTAACAGATACAGATAAGATGGAATGTGATATGGAGAACCCATATATTCTCATCTACGATAAGAAGATTTCAAACGTTAAGGACTTCCTTCCAATCCTTCAGCCAGCTGCTGAGAGTGGTCGTCCATTGTTGGTAATTGCTGAGGACGTAGACTCTGAGGCATTGACAACATTGGTTGTAAACCGTCTTCGTGCAGGTTTGAAGATTTGTGCTGTTAAGGCTCCAGGCTTTGGCGACCGTCGTAAAGCAATGCTTGAGGATATTGCTGTGTTGACAGGTGGTGTGGTAATCAGCGAGGAGAAGGGACTTTCTTTGGATAAGGCAACTCTTGAGATGTTGGGTACAGCTAAGAAAGTTACTATCTCTAAGGACAACACAACTATCGTTGATGGTGCTGGTGAGAAGGAAGCAATCAAGGATCGTGTGGCTCAAATTAAGAACGAGATTGCGACTTCAACAAGTTCATACGATAAGGAGAAGTTGCAGGAGCGTTTGGCTAAGCTCTCTGGTGGTGTTGCTGTTCTCTACGTTGGTGCTAACTCTGAGGTAGAGATGAAGGAGAAGAAGGACCGCGTTGACGATGCACTCTGCGCTACTCGTGCTGCAATGGAAGAGGGTGTAGTTGTTGGTGGTGGTACCACTTACATCCGTGCTCAGGAAGCATTGAAGGACCTTAAGGGTGAGAATGCTGACGAGCAGACAGGTATCAACATCGTTTGTCGTGCTATTGAGGAGCCTCTCCGTCAGATTATCGCTAATGCAGGTGGTGAAGGTGCCGTAGTAGTAAACAATGTTCGTGAGGGTAAGGGTGACTATGGTTACAATGCTCGCAAGGATGTTTACGAGGATCTTCGTGCTGCAGGTGTTATCGACCCTGCTAAGGTTTCTCGTGTTGCACTTGAGAATGCAGCTTCAATCGCAGGTATGTTCTTGACAACTGAGTGTCTCATTGTAGACAAGGTTGAGGATACTCCAGCTATGCCAGCTGCTCCAGGTATGGGCGGTATGATGTAATAAGCATATTCTCACATACATTATATATAGTAAAAGGAAGGCATCAGAACAGATGTCTTCCTTTTTGTTTGTTGATCGCAATTAGTGCTGTTCGGCAAATATTTACTGTATATGTTAGCTCTTTACTATATATTATCATATCCTTTTTTTATCCTGTTCTGATGATGTACTAATGTTCCGCACATATTGTGTTGATGCCCCGCACATATTGTGCTCATGGTAAGCACCACTGGTGTTGAGGCTAAACACGATGCAATAAACCACTATATAGAAATTCTCTTTAGGCTTGACTAAAGAAATAGATATTAATGTTTGGAATATCTTAATATGCTAATCGTATGTAAAGGTAACTTATATTCATTGATAAGGGGATATAAAAAGAAAAAGCAATGACCTTCACAGGGAATCGCTTTATTTACTCAATAGGTATTAGTCTTTTAAAGGTAAAAGATTGTTTTCAGGATAACAGTCACAAAGATATGTTATTTTCGTATTCCATGCAAACTTTTTAGTAGATTTTTTTTTCATTGTTGAAATGTGTGCGAACACATGTTTATATAAAATTATTTTTTGATGATAAAGGGTGCTGTCTTCTTGTTTTAAAGTGTTTTTTTGTTGCTTGAAACTTACGATTTTTACTTTTTTCTTATGTTGAATTAAGTTGTGTTTGTCATGTTATACGAATTGTAGTGAGCTGTGGTTATTTATTTTGTTCTTCGTTCTTTTGTATGATAAATTAATCGTTGAAATAGCTTTTGCTATCCAAAGTATTTCCTTTATTCATAGTTTATAGTTAACTTTGCAAGGAGCTTATCTGTGAGTTAAGTTTAAGTAAAAAGCAAAATCTTCCATTACTACATTTATAAATGATTATGAAGAAAAGAACAATCTTGTTGTTTGGACTGCTCCTTATAGTTTTAACTGCTGTTGCAGGTGGAAAAATTAAGGTGGCATGTGTGGGAAATAGTGTGACATGGGGAATGACAATTGTCGATAGAGAGAAGAATTGTTATCCAGCACAACTGCAGTTGATGTTAGGAGATAGTTATGAAGTGAGAAACTTCGGACACTCTGGTACGACATTGCTTCGTCGTGGACATCGTCCTTATGTTGATCAGAAAGAGTATAAGGAAGCATTGGATTTCAAGGCAGATCTTGTTATTATACACCTTGGGCTCAATGATACCGACCCACGTAATTGGCCAGAATACAGTGAGGAGTTTAATGCAGATTATATTCGTTTGATTGATAGTTTCCGTCAGGCAAATCCAAAGGCGAAGATTTGGATATGTCTTATGACGCCAATCTTTGATCGTCATCCTCGTTTTGAGAGTGGTACACGTGATTGGCATGCACAGATTCAGAAGCATATACGACAAGTGGCTACAGCTACGCGCATGCCACTGATTGATTTGAATACGCCTTTATACAGCCGTCCTGACCTTCTTGCCGATGCTATTCATCCTAATGCAGAGGGTGCAAAGATTATCGCTGAGACCGTATATGGTGCTTTGACAGGCAATTATGGTGGTCTTGCTCTTTCTCCGTTATATACAGATGGTATGGTTGTTCTGCGCAATCAGCCTATTGTTTTTCGTGGAAAGGCTAATACGGGGGAAACGGTTAAGGTGAACTTCAATGGTCGTACACTATCGGCTGTGGTTGATGGGGCAGGGAAGTGGAGAATTTCTTTCCCAGCAGAGAAGGCCGGTGGTCCATATAAAGCCCTGATAAGTACGAAGAAAGAAAAGCTTACTATTAAGGATATATATGTCGGTGAGGTATGGCTTTGCTCAGGACAGTCGAATATGGAATTACCAGTGAACGCTGTACAGAGCAGAAAGCAAGACTTAGATGAGGCTAACAGTCAGACTCGCTTACATCTTTTTAATATGTCTGCTATCTATCCAACGAATGCTGTAACATGGTCGGCTGGTGCTTGTGACTCAATAAATCGTCATCAGTATCTCCGTGTGGGACCGTGGCGTAACTGCTCTCGTGAATCATTGGGCAGCTTCTCAGCTGTGGCTTATCACTTTGGAAAAAAGTTAGCAGACAGCTTACAAGTACCTGTAGGTATCATCTGTAATGCTGTTGGTGGAACGACAACAGAGTCATGGATTGACCGTCAGACTTTGGAACAGCGTATGCCAGCCATTCTTCGTGATTGGTATCGTGGCGACTTCGGTATGAAGTGGGCACGTGAACGAGCATTGCAGAACATCAGTGTGAGCAAGAACCCATTGCAGCGTCATCCTTATGCTCCTGCTTATATGTTTGAGGCGGGCATGCTTCCTTTGAAGGGTTATGGCATTAAGGGCGTTGTGTGGTATCAAGGTGAGTCTAATGCGCACAATATAGAACTTCACGAAAGACTCTTCCCTATGTTGCAGAAGAGTTGGCGTAACTTCTTCCACAACGCTGAACTGCCATTCTATTTTGTACAGCTTTCCAGCTTGAATCGTCCTTCATGGCCACGTTTCCGTGACTCTCAACGTCGTATGGCATCAAGGTTGCGTAATACTTGGATGGCTGTAACAACGGATGTGGGCGATTCTTTGGACGTGCATTATACGAATAAGAAGCCTGTTGGCGAGCGTCTTGGCTTACAAGCTTTGTGTCATAGTTATGATTACAAGATAGAGGCTGAGGGGCCAGTTTGCCATGCTGTGTCGATGAAAGACAATGGGCTCGAACTTCAGTTTGTTCACGCACAATCACTGTCTGCTAATGGTAGTCGCCTTATAGGCTTTGAGGTAGCAGGTGCTGATGGTATCTTTTATCCAGCCGAAGCACAGATAACATCGTCTAACACAATTCTTGTTAGGTCGTCGTCTGTAACACGTCCACTCTATGTTCGTTATGGTTGGCAACCTTTCACACGTGCTAATCTTGTGAATGAAGTGGGATTACCATGTAGTACATTTCAATGGAAGGTTAGAAAGTAAGTGTTTTTAATTTACTACTATTTAGTAGTGTAACCTCTTTCAAACAACAAGTTGCTTTCGCACTGATAGTATACTACATTGTGTTTAACGCCCAGCACCATTGGTGTTTACCATGAACACCAATGGTGCTGGGTATTAACACAAAAGTAAAACATGGAAAGAGGGGTTCTTTTTCATAAAAGATTATTGACTAACTTATCTGGGTAGAACAAGCCTGAAACCAATAAGAATTGGCTCGTTAATATGAATTTTAAGGTAACAGACAATTCGTTTCTGCGGAAATTCATAATCCCTATTTTATCTTTTCATACTCTACAATAGGCTTCTGTGCATTCATTCCACGCAGTCGAGATGTTAGGTGGCGGAAAAGTCGGGCAACAAGTTGAGGCTGTGAAGCACTAAGGTCATTCTTTTCTGATAGGTCGGTTGATAGGTTATAAAGTTCTTTCTTACCTGTAAGATACGAATAAATCAATTTCCATTGTCCCTCACGAATAGCACAATTAAGGCTAATACCGAGTCCTTCTCCATCCCATATATTAGGATAATTCCATATTAGTTGTCGCTTCTCAAAGCCTCGTTGTTTACCACGAAGGATAGGTGTGATATCCTGCCCATCGATAGTCTGTGGTACATGGTAGTTCTTGATGCCTGCCATAGAAAGCAAGGTTGGATAAAGGTCCTCTATTATAATAGGTGTATTCGAACGTGAATTTGGTTGAACCACATTGTTCCATTTGACGATAAAAGGTACTCTTATACCTCCTTCATAGAGCGAGCCTTTACCACTCTTGAGTGGTGCATTCTGCGTGTAAAGCTCCCCGTCTCGCCAATATGAAGATGAGGCAAGTCCACCGTTATCACTCATAAAGATGATAATCGTCTCTCGGTTGAGTCCAGCCTGAGCTACCCAATCCATGAGGTCTCCTAAACTTTTATCCATTCCTGCAACTAATGAAGCATAAGCAGCTTCTTTTTCTGAAAGGCCACGTGCTCTATAGGTAGGATAAAAACGCATATCTCGGTCGATGGGGACGTGTACAGCGTAATGAGACATATAGAGATAGAAAGGTTGATTGTATTTCTTTGCCTTCTCTAAGGATGCAATAGCCTCTTGTGTTAGAGCTTCTGTTGCAAAGGTTCCAGTACCCCAATAACGTTCTAAACCAGGGATAGCAAATGGAGATGTGGGTTTCCCATCCTTGTGAAGCCATAGTTACGCTCGCTCAAATAGGTTGCTAATCCTCCTGCTGCTGTACCTGTAATGTTTATATCAAAGCCGAAATGATGTGGGTTCTCACCTGGTGTGTCAATAGCTCCCCAGTGTGCTTTCCCACAATGGATGGTGTGATATCCTGCATTTTTTAGTAATTGAACAAAGGAGGTAGCCTTTGTTGTGTGTGCTACATTACCACTTTGTGCAATGCCATTATAATTCCAATCAGGTAGCGTTACGCCTTCTCGCTTTCCATCCGTCATTTTGTCACGATGTAAAGTCCAATTCGTTACCCGATGTCGTGCCATATTCATACCCGTCATTAGGCTACATCTGGAAGGTGAACTGATAGGTGTTGCATAAGCATCAGTAAACATCATACCCTCTGCAGCGAGTCTTTTCATATTTGGTGTATCATACTTTCGATTATTGGCAGTAATTGAGTCTGCAAAAGGAAGGGATGTGTCTTGCCACCCCATGTCGTCTACCATGAAGAAGATAATGTTGGGTTGTGTGTTTTCTCTTTGAGCCTTGGCTGGGAGCGATACTCCAAAAGCAGCCATAGAGGCAGTAGCCAATAGAGTGGAAGAATATTTTGATTTATAGAATGTATAGATGTGCATTGTTATAAAGAATTATGGGTTGGGTTCTTAGATAGAGTACAAAGTTAAGAATAAAGTTGATAAATGCGACATAAATAAAGTGAAGTTTTATTTCTCCTTATGTTATTGTAGAGGCATAACTATCATATAGAAAACTTATATTTTTCATAACTTACGCATCTCTCAACTAAAAAGACACAAGAAAAGTTATAAATAATTTGGAATTATCAGAAAATCTTGTTACCTTTGCACTCGCTTTTATCAAAGCATAGGGAGATTCGCTAGCTCAGTTGGTAGAGCACAACACTTTTAATGTTGGGGTCATGGGTTCGAGCCCCATGCGAATCACTTGAAACAACAAGAGGAATATCCGCAAGGGTATTCCTCTTGTTGTTTTATAATCTGCGTGTTATAATACTTATGTGTAAAATGATAAAGTTGATTAACTCCCCCCAATAGCAGACATCAGCAGTAATAATCGAAATTACTTTGCAATATTTAGTCGGAGTGTATGTCGGTTGTCATTAAGAAATTGCAATAAAGAATGTAGGCCTTAGACTTTGATTTCTAAAATTAGTTTTTTATATTTGCAGAAACTAATAATTTAAAATACAAACAAATAGAATAATTACTCTTTGGACAGATAAGACGTAAACTCTCTGTCACCTATAAAACCTCGAAGACTAACCTCTTTGTACCTATGGGCAGCATCGTTCCGCCTCTATCTACTAATGTCGCTCTAACGTTGAAAACCGATTACTGTGGAAATATGATTTATGAGAATGGACAATTAAGCAAGATTCTTACCGACGTGGGATATATCACACTTGCGAATTCTACTCCAACATACCATTACTACTTGCAGGACCACCTTGGAAACAATCGTGTAGTGATAGATGAGCATGGACAAGTGGAGCAAGTGAATCATTACTATGCCTTTGGTGGACTGATGGGTGAGAGTACAGGCGGAGGCGCACAGCCTTACAAGTACAACGGTAAGGAACTTGACCGTATGCACGGATTGGATTGGTATGATTATGGTGCACGCCACTATGATGCTGTGCTGGGAAGATGGATGTGTGTGGATCCGTTGGCAGAAAAATATGTGTGGACCAGCCCTTATCTATATGGTGGTGGAAATCCAATTAGAATAATTGACCCAAATGGAATGGGCTGGGTTGAAACCGTAGATAAGAAAACTTATTGGGATGAAAGGGTTAATTCGGCTGAAGACATAAAGTTTATTCCTAAAGGTGGCAAATTCTTAGGAAATACAGT
>CAKMOD010000065.1 GCA_927910885.1 uncultured Prevotella sp.
TGGTCCTGCAGGTAGTAATGGTATGTTGGAGTGGAATTCTCAAGTGTGATGTATCCCACGTCGGTAAGAATCTTGCTTAATTGTCCATTCTCATTAAATCATATTTCCCACAGTAATCGGGTTTTCAACGTTAGAGCGACATTAGTAGATAGAGGCGGAACGATGCTGCCCATAGGTACAAAGAGGTTAGTCTTCGAGGTTTTATAGGTGACAGAGAGTTTACGTCTTATCTGTCCAAAGAGTAATTATTCTATTTGTTGTATTTTAAATTATTAGTTTCTGCAAATATAAAAAACTAATTTTAGAAATCAAAAATTAAAGGCTTTTTTCTTGTTGTTGCTTAATGATGAACTACATACATTCCATTAAAACACTTATAGATAGTACGAATGCGAAAATCTTTCTTCATGCTTATCTTTTGCGCCTGAAAAGCGACATAAATCGTTTATAATAAAACAAAAAAGAGGAATACAAACTAAGGATATTCCTCTTTATTAAACACTACTATTATAATGTTTTATTTTACATGTGTTATCAGGACTTCTTACTTGAAAAGCTTTTGCGCAAATATAGCCAGATATTCTCTCCAGTTACGCCAAGTATGACCGCCTTTTGTCTTAAGATAAGCGTATTTATAAGATTCTTTATCCAATGCAGCACGAAGCTTTTCATCGTCGTGTGAGAGAAAATCATCTTTACCAATACCTATCCATATAAGCTTAGGAAACTTCTTACACAGCGTCTTAAACTTCTCATCAATGTTCTTATAAATAGGAGAAAGACTATCACCATCCTTTGCCATTTGACTAAATGCTGCAGAAAATAAGCCAATATAATCAAAGACATCAGGATTATTTAATGCAGTATAAATCGAATGAAAACCACCCATAGACAGTCCTGCAATTGCTCTGTTTGCCTTGTCTTTCTTCACACGATAAACCTTTTCTACAAACCGAATGATATCTGGAAAGGCCTTTTCAAAGTTTCCATCCATTGTTTTAGGGTATCGCATTGAAGCAGTAACAAATCCGCGAGAACCCTCACCCGGTGCTGCTTCCTGCGAAATATTACCATTTGGCATTACCACAACCATTGGCTCTGCTTTCCCCTCAGCAATAAGATTATCCAGAATTTGTGTGGCACGACCCAATTCTTCCCATGCATTCTCATCACCTCCCATACCATGAAGCAAATAAAGAACAGGATAGTTTCGCTTGCTTGTTTCGTAACCCGCTGGCGTATAAACCGTCATACGACGTTTAAGCCCTGCTGTTGGACTATCATACCACACTTTTCTAACCGTTCCATGGGGTACATTCTTTACCGCATACAAGCCATCTACACCGCCGCCAACAAGCGCAACACTATATGTATTACCAATATCACGTACCGTATATATATTCTTTGGATCAGTTATCTTTACACCATCAACAATGATATTATAACTATAAAACTCAGGCTTCAAAGGTGCAGTTGTCAGTGACCATCGTCCATTTTCATCTTTATTCATCAATTGTGGACTCCAGTCACCATCTGCATACTTATCTGGAGTATCTATCCCTGCATATAGGAAATTACCTGTAAGCTCTACTTTCTTAGCATTTGGTGCGAAAAGATTAATAGTTAAAGTGTTATCAGCATTTACTACAGGAGAAACAATCTCGTTATCTTTCCAATTAAGAACCTCCTGAGCAGATACCATTGAAATGCTTGTAAGACAAGTAAAAAACAAGATAAACCTTTTCATGATTTCGTATTTTTATTTATGACATTAACTTAATTCTCAATGTATGCGGACACTATATTTGAAGTGCAGACACATATTTGATGACGTTTACATAGATTGATAGGCCTCAAAATAAATTATCAATGAGTATAAAGGTGTCAGATAAAAATGAAAATATCTCCTCCACTTTTACAAATATCTTTTATTATTTACCACTTATAATCAGTAAATTCAAAGTTGTTTTATAACTCAATCAGCTTATATTTTTTGAAACTTCTCTACTCATTAGGCAAAGGTAATTAAAAATCATATAAATTCAAATTCATAAACAAAAAAACTAAAAGGCAAGTGCAATAAAAGAATATCTGCACGCACCATTACGACACATACACTTTCTTTTAAGTTTCTTTCTTATTATCTAATTAAAGATATGTTTAGGTATAATAACTGATTCAGTTTTAACAACAAGTTGATACCATTTCGGTTAGGTTTTGCAGTGAATTTAGTGCTTCGCACCATTAGTGCGAAGCCTTAGCACCAATGGTGTTAACCACCAACACGATGTGTGTTGCCTAAAAGCACATCAAATAAAGATGGGAAAAGGAACGCATTATCAGTACAAAGTCCCATCAGCTTACAATCTAATAAAAAGTCGAAATACAACGAATAATTTTCCATTGGAAATTTGGTAGAAAACAAAATAATAGTTATCTTTGCAACGTTTTCCTTAGGAAACAAAATAAATATTAACAAGCCGATAGGTAATAGAACCTCGGTAAATAAAGATAACATATATAAAGAATGAAACGTACAGCAACACTTGTAGTGGCTATTATGGCATTAACACTGACTGCTTGTAAGGCAGATAACAGTCCTAAAAAGCAGGATAACAGTGCAATGACAACAGAACAAACAGGAGTAAATAATCAAAATGAAGGAAAGGAAGCTAAGATGAGCGTAACAGAAATGAACTCAGATATGTTCCAACAGAAAGTGATGGATTACAAGAAGAATCCAAAAACTTGGAACTTTAAGGGTGATAAGCCTGCTATTATTGACTTTTATGCAACATGGTGTGGTCCATGTAAAGCGACAGCACCAGTACTTGAGGAAGTAGCGAATGATTATGCAGGACAGATTGACGTTTATAAGGTTGATGTTGACAAGCAGCGTGAGTTGGCAGCCCTCTTTGGTATTCGTTCAATCCCATCAATCCTCTTTATCCCTAAGACAGGTGAACCTACAATGCAAAATGGAGCTATGAATAAGGCTCAGTTTGAGGAGGTTATTAAGTCTGTCTTGTTGAAGTAAGGACATATAATGGACAATCATTGTATCAGTAAGATTCGCGAAATATTTCGTGTCATCACTGCTTTTGAATGTGGATTACAACAGCAGATAGGCTTAAATATCAATGAAGCAATGCTGTTATGTCTACTCTCAGAGAGTGAGAATCCTATGTTGGCTGGCGAAATAGCTGAAGAGATGGGATTGACACGTTCGAATGCTTCAAAGGTAATCGCTTCATTGGAGCAAGCTTCGCTTATTCGCCGACGTGCTTGTTCGGAGGATGGACGTTGCCAAAGGTTTCACATTACAAAACATGGTTTAGAGAAGTTAGACCATTTGCATTGTGATTCCATAGCTGTTCCAGAGGAGTTAAAAGAAATCATATAATATATATCGCTATCTTTCTGATAATAGACAAAGGTAAATAAAGATAGGGACGTATAGCGTGAGTAGCCAATTGGCATTTTATAAACTCGGGCGTAATGGACATTTGGTAGGCTGAAAACCTCTCGGGTTTTAGTAATGGACATTTGGTAGGCTGGTTATTCCAGCCTACTTTTTTTTATTTATGAATCCATCTATAAACTTCTTCTTGTTAGCTTCATTCAATCCATTATGATTATGTAGTGCTCTTTTAAGTTGTGAGTTAAAATCCTTCCAACAGGTTTGTTGTATTAGGTATTTGCATATCCGGATACTCCTCACACGTATAGATCCATGGCAGATGTGTCTTAATAGAACGTCTTGCCGTTCTCAGCCTTCTGTGTGTATAAGTTGTCTTACCCGAGAT
>CAKMOD010000066.1 GCA_927910885.1 uncultured Prevotella sp.
GTTTATGTAAATCTTTTCAAAGAACTCTTTCTTTAATCGCTCTCAAGAACTTGCCAGGTGGCTTGTTTTCAAAAGCGAGTGCAAAGGTATAGAGAATTTTTTATTCCCTTCCAAATGTTTTGAGAATTATTTTTCAAAAAACTTAAAAATTACCCACAGACTTGACACAAGTCAACCAAAACAACACCTAAAACACCCCTACCATCACTCAGAAAGCCTCAAAATCCAAAATCTCGCCACAAAGACCCAAAATGAAAAACAAACCCATAGGAGCAATATCGAAAATAAGGGAAGTTTTCATTTCCCCTAAATTCAATATACGTTTATAAGAAAACAAAACTATATATTAATGCCACCAAAGCAGGCGCACCCTGCTTTAAAATAATAACTGGACTACTTGTAAAACCGCCATAAATAGCCACCAATGCTACATACGTCAAAAGACAACGCGCCCAAAACAAATCGTTCATTACCCAAACAGCTATTAAAATCAGCACTGCCAATAAAAGATTATAGACACCTTGATTTTTAAATAACGTAGATACAGTTGGGCGACTTAATTCCTCCATATCCATATTAAAAGTACGCGCAGTTATTCTCGATTTTGTAAATATCGTTTCAAGACACATTATATATATGTGTTCGACTGCTACCAATGTAGCTAAAATCATAAAAGCAACATCCATATACAAACCTTATATTATATATAAAGAAAAAATCTGCATCTTGTCAACATGATATAGACAAGATACAGATTTATTATTTACTATTCTTATTCTATCAATGCAGTAAATACCACATTGCTTCTCCGAAACACTTTCCACAGAAATAAATCACATATATAGAAAGTGCTGCCAACATCCACTTATATCTCCATGGACATTTCTGGAGCATCAAGAACAGAACGTCATTATTCATAATCAGATTACTTTGCCGACTTAGTCTCTGGAGCCTCACCAATGAGATCCATAAACTGATCAAGCTTAGGAGTAATGATAATCTGTGTACGACGGTTACGCTGCTTACCCAACTCAGTATCGTTAGTTGCGAGTGGGTTATACTCACCACGACCACCAGCAGTCAAACGCTTAGGATTTACACCGAAGCGATCCTGCAGATACTGCGCAACAGAAGCTGCACGGAGACAAGAGAGATCCCAGTTATTACGGATATTCTTCATCTTGTCTGTAGTGGTATTGATAGGCACATTATCAGTGTTACCCTCAATCAGCACATCATAATCCTTATAATCAGTAATAATCTTAGCAATCTTGCTCAATGTCTGCTCAGCACGATCATTCACCTCATAAGAACCGCTCTTATAAAGCATATTATCAGCCAAAGAGATATAAACTACACCCTTCAGAACCTGTACGTCAACCTCCTTCAACTCCTCACGGCTCAAAGAACGGGTAAGATTGTTTGTCAACACCATATTCAAAGAATCGCTCTTAGACTTCACCTCAACCAAGTGACGGATATACTGATTACTCTCGTTAATCTGATCAACAAGTTTAGAAATGTTGATATTGTTTGAATTGGCATTTCTCAAACTGTTATCAAGACTACCCTGCAACGCAGCAGCACTCTCTCTTGCCTGAGCCAACTGATCTTCCAAGCTCTTGATACGTGCGTTATTGGCTGCAATCGTTTCCTTAGCATTCTGATAATCTGCCGTTAACTGATTATTCTCTGTACGACAATTCTCCAAATCCTTCTTGCTGGCACAACTGCTAAATGCAAGTGTACCCAACGCCAAAGCTACGATAAAAAGACTCTTTTTCATATTTACTATTTTATTTTGGTTATTATTCTACTTGTAATAGATTCTTCCTAACATAACGTAAAAAGAAATCAATTCTATGGTTTTGAAACCTGCCCACATTATTATATAACGACGCAAACAGGTACACAAAACTAACCTCATTACACAGAATGCGGTATATCTATTGCAAAGATATTATAAAGACGTGTAAAACAAAGAGTTGTATAACGAGTTTAGATATTTTTAACCTGAAACTGATAATAAACCAATCTTTTTGATGAAATTATACAGAATAAACAATTGGAAGATACAATAACCGAGAGACAGGTTCTTCGAGCAAGAAAGAACATAGGAAATGTTTGCATATACGGTGGATACTCTCACCGACAATACGGGAGAGGCAAAGAGAAAGAATCAACTCCGAAACGGAGATTCCGTCCTGTTTCTCCAATGAAAGACAAGATAACAGGTGACCGATGCCAAACCTGCCAAAAAGATGAAATAAATCATCACTCATTCGGGTTTTACCACTCAAAAGTTTGGATAACTCACTTATTTTCTCTATTTTTGCTTCCATAACAGTTTTGTTGTCTTGTCTTTAAAATCAGTTGTTTGCGATTACTAATTTACAAAGAAAAATCGACAAACTGTTATTTTTCTATCTATTTATTTGGGTGGGAAACTTTAGTAATAAAAAAATCAAATAAATATCTTGTGGCATCCAACGTTGTTCGCTACGTTGGATGCCATGCTAATCGTGATTATATATGAAAAGTGTGTGCGTGTTTATTATTATGTTATTTTCGATATTTTCATGCAAGAACCCCAATCCTTGCACAAGGGAATTCTTTATTGCCAATTTTCAAAATAACGAAAAGTATTTTAACGTACTTATTAATTTTTACAACAGTCAAAATATTGTCAATAACAAAGATAAACAGATTGTTTTTTCATTAAATAAATGTAAAGATGATGTCAATATTGACATTATTCCTTACATAATAGATGACAAAAAACAAATCTCTTTGAGTAATATTAGAACTAACTTTAAGATGTGTAAGAAAATCCTTTTAAGATATAATATTAATATTCAAAGAAGTGATATTGACAGTGTGATAAATAGCCTTAAAACAACAAATTGTAGAATGGTAAGAAATATTAACTATTATAGTGGGCAAATAGAATTTGTTCCTTACCAAGAAAAATGTAATGTATATCATTCTTATATATACCACAAGAATGGAATTACTCCTGATATTATAAAATTCACTGGCAAAGCTATTGGTTCATCTCGTATTGGAAAATGTATTACGCTTTCAAATGAAGGGATGTTATGATTTAATTATACCCAACAAAATGAGAGGAGAAGGTATAAGACTTGGTGGTAACATTAAAGAAATTTGGAAATGGACAGAAACAGTAAGGATAAAAGACTAAAATGTATGATTTACTCTTTGTGTGTCATATTAATAGCATTTAGCTGTGCAGATAAAAAGAATAGATATGGCATAAATTTTAACAACCAAAGGAGTATTATAAAGTTACCTCTATTAGATTCTTCTTGGAAATACTCCCCCTCCTATACATCTGAGGGGGGTACTTGGGTTAATGCGCAAAAAAAGGACGGAGTACCTTGTTATTTTCAAAAGCGCAATTTAATAAAGGACAATAGGTTAATTTGGGAAAGTGATATATATTTGGGAGGCAAAACTTATATGACGATAGATGGAAATATACGAGAATCTTTGACTGTTACATACTATTTCGAAAAAAAGAAATGGGAATACGTCTATCATACAGCTAAAAGAAATTACAATAGTAGTAACAGCCCTTCTCAAATTAAAAAAATATATAATAGTATTGATGTCGTAATATCAAAAAGTGAGGCGGACTCTATACTCTTTTCTTGGGGTTTATGATTGAGTTGGAAATTAAACAATCAAGGAAAAAAGAAAATCAGTTTTTTAGCGATTACTAATTTACAAAGAAAATTTGACAAACTGTTATTTTCCTATCTATTAATTAGGGTGGAAAACTTTAGTAAACAATATATCAACACAATAATTGGCATATATACAAAACAAAATAAATAGGAGACCAAGGGAAAAAATAAAGTTTAAATCACCAATATTTGTTTTTAACAAAAAGATTGATTAGATTGGTACTTGAATCTACCTCCGTAGACAAAGATTTGAAAAATTATTACATGATCCCAAATAAGACATCTTTAAATAACGGCAAAACACATACACGGAGCAGATTTGTAACCATAAGGAAATCAACAGGTTATAAAGTAGAAAAGTAAAAGGTGCTTAATTGGACTTCAAAAGGGCGTTAGTTAGCCCTCAAAAGAGCATCTTTTGCAAGTCAATTAGCCGTCTTTTAGAATACAAAAGAGCATATATTGATTTTGATCTGATTAAAAAATAGTTTACAAACATCGGTCAAAAAGAGCATAAACTTCTTGTAGGCGGCGGATAGATATAGTATCAATTTGCATTTATCTTGTAGCCTATCCCCATCGAAAGACCATCTAATTTGGGATAGTCATACTAAGCAGGTGTATCAGTCTTATCCTGTTTTCAATCTATACATTTAACGGAAGAACCAATTATTTTCATGAAAAGAAATTCAAGACAACAAATACAACTTCCGTAGGACAAGACTGACAAAACCGAGTCTGATTATTTATAATACCTAAGAAGACTAAAAACACTGGACAAAAGGGCAGTATATCCAAAGAATATCGTATCTTTGCAAACAGAAGTAACACCAAATTTTATATACAGACTATGATTCTTTTCTTCAGAACTCAGTCCAAAAGCGTGATTGCCACAGAAGTCAATCATGCATTATCCGACGCAGAAATCAACGAACTTTGTTGGCTCTATGGCGATGCCACCTACTTGCAGAACGAACAGACACTGCAGGGTTACTATGTGGGACCACGCCGTGAGATGATTACTCCTTGGAGTACGAATGCCGTCGAGATTACTCAAAACATGAGTCTTGACGGCATTTTGCGTATAGAGGAGTACTTCCCTGTAAGCAGCAAAGATGCTGATCACGACCCAATGTTGCAACGTATGTATGAGGGTTTGGACCAGACAATCTTCACTGTCAACCACGAGCCAGAGCCTATCAAGCGTGTGGAGGACTTAGAGAAGTTCAACGAAGAGGAAGGCTTAGCACTCTCACCTGAGGAGATGGAATATCTCCATAAGATTGAGAAGCAGAATGGGCGCCCCCTCACCGACTCTGAAATCTTCGGTTTCGCACAGATTAACTCTGAGCATTGCCGCCATAAGATTTTCGGTGGTGAGTTCGTCATTGATGGTAAGGTGATGGAGAGCAGTCTCTTCAGCCTCATCAAGAAGACAACAAAAGAGAATCCCGGTAAGATTCTTTCAGCCTATAAAGACAATGTAGCATTCGCACAAGGTCCAGAGATTGAGCAGTTTGCGCCAGCAAACCAGAGCACATCCGACTATTTCCGTGTGAAACCTATTGAGAGTGTTATCTCTCTGAAAGCCGAGACCCACAACTTCCCAACTACCGTTGAACCATTCAATGGTGCTGCAACAGGTACGGGTGGTGAGATTCGCGACCGTATGGGCGGTGGCGTTGGTTCATGGCCTATCGCAGGAACAGCAGTCTATATGACCGCTTACCCTCGTCTGACAGAAGATGACGGTACAACTCCAGCCCTACGTGATTGGGAAGATATCCTTCCTGTTCGTCAGTGGCTCTACCAGACTCCAGAGCAGATTCTTATCAAGGCATCTAATGGTGCGAGCGATTTCGGTAATAAGTTCGGTCAGCCATTAATTACCGGTTCACTACTCACATTTGAACATCAAGAGAATGGTGAGAAGTATGCTTACGACAAGGTGATTATGCTTGCAGGTGGCGTTGGTTATGGAACTAAGCGCGACTGTCTGAAGGGTGAGCCACAGGCTGGTAACAAGGTAGTTGTCGTTGGTGGCGATAACTACCGTATCGGACTTGGTGGTGGTTCAGTATCATCAGTTGATACTGGTCGTTACTCAAATGGTATTGAGTTGAATGCCATACAGCGTGCTAACCCAGAGATGCAGAAACGTGCTTATAACCTCGTACGTGCATTGGTAGAAGAAGATAACAACCCAGTTGTTTCTATTCACGACCACGGTTCTGCTGGACACCTTAATTGTTTGAGTGAGCTTGTTGAAGAATGTGGTGGTAAGATTGATATGACACAATTACCAATCGGTGATAAAAC
This sequence comes from uncultured Prevotella sp., assembly GCA_927910885.1. Taxonomy (GTDB): domain Bacteria; phylum Bacteroidota; class Bacteroidia; order Bacteroidales; family Bacteroidaceae; genus Prevotella. The sequence goes on from CAKMOD010000066.1 coordinate 6,027, forward strand.
ATTGAGTGCCAAGGAAATCATCGCCAACGAGTCACAAGAGCGCATGGGCTTGCTCATCGATGAGAAGCACCTCGACCACGTGAAGAAGATTGCTGAGCGTGAGCGTGCACCAATGTATGTTGTTGGTGAGACTACAGGTGATGCTCACTTCTCATTTGTACAGGGCGATGGTGTAAAACCATTCGACTTAGACGTAGCACAGATGTTCGGTCATTCTCCAAAGACAATCATGAAGGATGAGACCGTTGAACGCAAATATGAGAATGTTTCTTATAGTATAAATAAGGTGGAGGAATACCTCCAGCGTGTGCTTCAGTTGGAAGCTGTGGCATGTAAGGACTGGTTGACAAACAAGGTTGATCGCTCTGTTTCAGGTAAGGTAGCCCGTCAGCAGTGTCAGGGTGAGATTCAGTTGCCACTCTCAGACTGTGGTGTTGTAGCCTTAGACTATCGTGGCCACAAGGGTATCGCAACCGCACTCGGTCACGCTCCGCAGGCAGGACTCGCATCACCAGAGGCAGGCTCTGTCCTTTCCGTAGCTGAATCATTGACCAACATTGTATGGGCACCATTGGCAGACGGCATGGATAGCCTGAGTCTTTCAGCCAACTGGATGTGGCCTTGTCGCTCACAGAAGGGTGAAGACGCACGTCTTTACAGTGCTGTTAAGGCATTATCAGACTTCTGTTGTGCTATCGGTGTGAACGTTCCAACGGGTAAGGATTCACTTTCTCTGACTCAGCAATATCCTAATGGAGACAAGATTATCTCTCCAGGAACCGTCATTGTTACCAGTGGTGGTGAAGTGAGCGACGTGCGTCAGGTGGTTTCTCCAGTACTTGTAAACGACAAGAACACACGCCTCTATCATATCGACTTTAGCTTTGACGAGCAGCGGTTAGGTGGTTCAGCCTTTGCACAGAGCCTCGGCAAGATTGGCAGTGACGTTCCAACCGTGAAAGAGCCACAGTATTTCTGCGACTGTTTCGATGCCGTACAAGAGATGATTCGTCGTGGATGGATACTCGCTGGACACGACATTTCAGCAGGTGGTTTGATTACAACATTGCTTGAGATGACCTTTGCCAACGCTAAGGGTGGTCTTAACATCAACCTCCATGACATCAAGGGCGACGACACCATCAAGAAGCTTTTTGCAGAGAATCCGGGTGTAGTTATTCAGGTTGCTGACGAACATAAGGAAGAAGTCAAAGAGTTCTTGACAGAGAACTGCATCGGCTTTGCTCGCATCGGTACTCCAAGTCCAGATAAACGCACGCTCAGTATCGCTGATGGTGATTGGAAGACAGTCTTCGATATTGATGCAATGCGTGAAACATGGTATAAGACATCTTACCTTCTCGACCGCAAGCAGAGTATGAATGGCATGGCTAAGAAGCGTGTTCAGAACTACAAGAAGCAGCCAATCGAGATGAAGTTCAATGCTGACTTCACTGGTACTCTCCAGCAGTATGGACTCGATGCAGACCGTTGGAAGACTTCAACACCTAACACCCAACACCCAACACCAAAGGCAGCTATCATTCGTGAGAAGGGTACTAATGGTGAGCGTGAGATGGCTTACGCACTCTATTTGGCAGGTTTCGAGGTGAAGGACGTTATGATGACCGACCTCATCACAGGCCGTGAGACCTTGGAAGAGGTAAACATGATTGTCTTCTGTGGTGGTTTCTCTAACTCTGACGTACTCGGTTCAGCAAAGGGATGGGCTGGTGCTTTCCTCTACAATCCAAAGGCAAAGCAGGCACTCGACCGCTTCTATGCACGTGAAGATACACTCTCATTGGGTATATGTAATGGCTGTCAGTTGATGGTTGAGTTGAACCTTATCAACCCAGAACACAAGCATCGTGCTCACCTCTGCCACAATACCAGCAAGAAGTTTGAGAGTTCATTCTTGAACTTGACTATTCCACAGAACAATAGTGTAATGTTCGGTTCTTTGAGCGGTAACAAACTCGGTATCTGGGTAGCACACGGTGAGGGTCGTTTCTACCTCCCAGAGGCAGAAGATAAGTACAATATCATCGCTAAATACAACTACGCTGAATATCCAGGTAACCCTAACGGCTCTGACTACAATGTAGCAGGTATCTGCTCTGCAGACGGCCGTCACCTTGCAATGATGCCACACTTGGAGCGTGCTATCTTCCCATGGCAGCAGGCTTACTATCCACGTGAGCGTCGTCAGGACGAGGTTACACCATGGATTGAGGCATTTGTAAATGCTCGCAAATGGGTTGAAAGCAAATTGTAAAGTTTGCCCCTCCCCTATTGAAGGTGTAATAGATTAGCACACCTTTAATATATATAGACTACACTGAGAAACGCCCTCATCTGAGTAATATTACCTAATAGGTATATGTGAACAGATGGGGGCGTCCGTAGCTCTCAAACATTGATTTCACTATAAATAACAAGACACAGTGGACAAAGATAACATTTCATCAACACCCAACACTCAACACCCATCACCCAAAGGCTTCTACTGGGAAGCTTTCAAAACCTTCTTTAAGATTGGAGCCTTCACACTTGGCGGTGGCTATGCTATGATTTCAATTATCCAAAATGAAGTCGTAGTGAAGAGAAAGTGGATTCCAGAAGACCAGTTTGTTGACCTGATAGCTGTTGCACAAAGCTGTCCTGGTGTCCTTGCTGCAAACATCAGTGTCTTTGTAGGATATAAGATGCGAAAGACACCGGGTGCACTCGTCACTTGTTTAGGTGCTATTCTCCCCTCATTCCTCATCATTCTTTGTATAGCTCTCTTCTTCCATCAGTTTATGGACATCCCATGGGTGGCAGCAATGTTCCGTGGAATACGCCCTGCAGTGGTTGCCTTGATAGCTGTACCAACCTTCACATTGGCTAAAAGTGCTAAAATATCATTGGCAAACTGTTGGATTCCTATTGTTACCTCCATTGCCATTTGGCTGTTAGGTGTCAATCCTGTTTACGCAATTCTTACTGCAGGATTAGGTGGATTCCTTTATGGGAAGTTTATTAAACCAACGGAGTGAGATACCTCCCCCAGCCCCTCCAAAGGAGGGGAGAGCCTAACGGCATATAACTTCGCAAGAGAAATAGCATACTAATAACAGAAACAACAACATGATATACTTAGAACTTTTCTATACTTTCTTTATCATCGGAC
>CAKMOD010000067.1 GCA_927910885.1 uncultured Prevotella sp.
AGAATAGATCAGGGAGACTCTCTGACTATTGCTGGGGCGTGTGGTTGATAATAAAACATCAGCCTATGGATGGCTGTATTCTTACAATCATACAAGAAAGGATTCTTCCATTCTTGCCAGTAGCGTGACCAACGAAGATGGCAGATACGCTATCAGCTACCCACCAACAAAAGACAACCTACTTTTAAGCCTGACAGGATTCAATATAAAACGGCAGGTGAAGCGGATAACCCCTATAAGTCAGACCGTTAACTTCAACACTACCTACGAGAGTATCACCCTGAAAGAAGTGGAGATAAAGGCAAGAAAGCTATGGGGAAGTAGGGACACACTGAACTACTTGGTCTCTGCCTATATGAAAGGACAAGACAGAACCATTGGTGATATTCTCAAACAGCTGCCAGGTATCACGTTAGAAGGTGGAATGGTGAAGTATCAAGGTGTACCTATCAACCATTTCTACATTGAGAACATGGATATGTTTGCGGGCAAATATAGCATCGCAACTAATGGTATTAAGGCTGAAGATGTCAGTACGGTACAGGTGATGGAAAACCATGAACACATCAAGGCATTGCAGGATCAGATACCACCTGAGTCAGCAGCTATCAATCTAAAGTTGAAGAAGAAAGCAAAGGGCAGATGGCTAAAGACCATAGACTTAGGGATAGGCTTCGATTCTAACGGTTTATTGAGAGAAGTCAATGCTGCCCTTATGTACTTCGCACAAAGACAACAGCATGTTTTCTATTACGAAACAGATAATAACGGTTCAAGCATCGACTGGTTTAAATCATACTATGGTGGGAGTAATATTGGAGCCTCTCGACTAACATCCATCATCTTTCCGGGATCATCTCCTGTAGGTAAGAGTCTACGTAACAACCAGCATAACCTATGTTTCAGCAATCTCAACAAACTAAGTGAGACCGCGGAAATAAAGTATAACATAACTTACAGGCACGATATCCAACGGCAAAGTAGCTATTCGCAAACCACTTATCTGCTCCCCGATGCAAGTACTCGTATGATGACAGAAGACATTTCTGCACGTAATACGACGAACGCTGCCACAATGCAGTTGCATTTTGAGAACAACGGCAGTAAGACTTATCTTAAAAACACACTTGACTTATCAGGGAACTGGAGTGACGACAATGGACTAACTTTGTCAAACAATGCACGTATTCTGCAACATGCCTTTAACAGAAACTTAGGGCTGAACAATCACACAGAATGGATTCAGCGTACAACCAATGGTGGAGGTTTTAAGCTAAAGACAACCAACTTTGTACAAACAAATCCACAAGCACTCGCCATTGAAGGGGACATGCTGGCAAGACAAGATGCGAGACTCTCAAACATGGGAAGTTACAACAGCCTCACTTTGATAAGAAACATCCGAAAACACAATTGGACTATTGCGCCTTCCGCAGAACTGAATATTGAATATGTGGGACTGAAAAGTTTATTAAACGATACAGCTGTGACAATGGCGACGAGCGGAGACATGGGTTACTTGCAGATGAAAAGCAACTTGGGAGCCAACCTACAATATGTCAAAAACACGTTCCGTCTATCGTTCAATCTACCTTTATGGCTCAACTACACAAAGGTGGATAACGAACCAATAGCTAACGAGACGACAAAAGAAAAGCGCACAACCCTACTCTTCTCGCCATCTTTTACAATGCTTTGGAAAGCAACGGACAATTGGACGCTTTCTGCAGGAGGGAGTTATGGAATGTTTCCTACGAGTTGGAGAAGTCTGTTCACTGCTTATCTAATGAGCAACTATAGGACACTGAACCGCTACAAGATGAATCTATCGGAAAACAAATCGGCAACTATACATGGGAAGATACACTACAAGAATATCCCGCATCAGTTCTTTGCCTATCTCTCTGGGGCGGTTGGTCGCTCATGGAGTGACATGATTTGTGGTACGACAATAGACCAAAATGCGCATACACTACTGCAAGCTGAATATGCTCCGAACCACCAGAACAACTTCTCTATGACGGCGAATATACGAAAGGAGATTACTTGGCACGACATGAGTGTCGGGGCAACAGCTGATTATTCGACTAACACAAGTAAGATACTTCGCCAGTCTGTCATCACCGACTATCAGTATAATAGTTTCTTCGTCTCTGGCAACCTTGCCTTTAATCTTATCAAGAACATCCGCCTGACAGAGAACTGTCGATGGGCAATCTCCCAATCAAAGTCGGGTAACTACACAAATATGATTCGCAATTTTAGTAATGAGGCTGCGCTTTCCATAGCTTTTATCCCTGACAGACTGATACTTAACACCAACCTACAATACACGCATAATAGTGGTTTTACGGATAAAAAGGATTACACCTTTATGAATCTTAGTATCACCTTTAAAACAAAAAAGAAGATACAATTCGTTTTGAACGTCGATAATGTCTTCAATACAAAAACCTTTATCTATCGTTCTAACAGCAATCTTTCCGAAAGCTACACCCTCTACCAGCTTCGTCCAAGAAGTGTGATGCTCACTACCCACTTTGCTTTATAACAGAAAAAGCAAGTGTGTTCGTCCCTATCTTGACAAGAATAGGAGAATACAGTCAACCACGAATATTGATTTTTCTCAATTAAACCACCCTACTTATTTCCTAAGATTTTATCAAGAATAGGATATATCTCTGCTTCGTTCTCGTATGGATAAACCTTTAAATAGGCGTTACCATTCAGCATTGCGGAGATATTGGCTTTACTCTTGTCATAGAAGATATACACAGGGATATTACGAGCCTCAGCGTATGCTAATTCATAACCAACACCATGAGAAGGGTTCGTACATTCTGCTATCAGCACATCGGATGATCTAAGCCACTCTGTATCACGCTCATATATATGCACATCATCTTCTTTCGTACGTGCCTTAACGCTCAAACTCCCTAATCCGATATGCTCCGTCAATACCGTATCCGTCGCATTGATATAATCTATAATACGTTTATACACAGCCGCATCCTCCCTACCGCCACGGATAGAACCTGCGAAATAAACCTTCTTCTCCATTCTATAACACTTTCTTTGGTAACTTTAATCTATGTAACACCCGTCCGCAAAGATAACACTTAATATGGAGAAACGAATTAACCATACTATAAAAAGCATATTATCACAATGTTATCATACGAGGACTATGACAAACTTCATAATAGTCATCAAGCGAAGAGCCGTTTGAAAACACTATGTCCTCATGTTTCTCAATCCCATAAGCATCATGAGCATGACCAAACAAATGGTATTTAGGCTTGGTTTTCATCACTCTATTACGAAGAGGAGCATTCCCCCAATGCGTATTGTTACTTTCATCCAATATCATTATAGGAGGCTCATGAGTTACAAGAACGTCTATACCATCAGGTATCAAACTCTCAGGATGATTATAACCTAAACCAAAGAACTTTACACCATTAATCTCACAACCTCGGTCTTGAAGGAAGTGAACATTATCTGGCATATCTTCTATTCCATCTGCCTCCCATAAGCAAAGGTCGTGATTACCAACAATGAATATCTTGTGCAAATAAGGTAGAGAGATATACCAATTCAGAAAGTCGAGCACTTCCTCTTCCGTACCCATATCCGTGAAGTCACCGCAATGGATAAGGACATCGGCCGTAGGCATACCGGTCAGCAATTGATGTCGGTTGTGTGTATCAGAGATTTGAAGTATTCTCATCGTCGTGTCGTAGTCGTTTAATATAATAGGTAATAATAGTTCGTCATCGTCGCAAGCCTCTTCTTACAACCTCGCATCAGTTTCCTTGTGAATACATATAACCTCCTTTGGATGCATCATACCGATAACTTTCTTTATCGTATCTCTATCCACATGTCCAGAAGTATGTATATCCACAACGTTATGGAACATCTCTCGAAACTCCTTGTACTTTGCGTTCGCCCTCACCTGCTCCTCTCTCATGTAGTATCCATTCCAAGAAGAGTAGATGAGGATTGTCTCCTCTTGTGGAAGTCGGTTGAGAAGAGGCTTTACCTTGTCGCCCTGTGACGGTCCAACAACCATCGTAAAGCCTTTATCTCTCAGTCTGCTATATTGTCTATCAGTATAAAACAGCGGTGAAAAGGAGAACAGACCCCTACCCAGATTGCCCTCTCGCTCAGTAAAGAGCTCCATCGTTCTTTTCATAAACAAGGACATAATACACAAAGGTTTCTTCGTCTTCTTGGTCGCATGATTTATACTTCCTAATCGTTCTATATCCGTAGCTGAGGCCAAAACAAAGACATACTTGAAGGCTTGCATCACATCTATCATCTCCATCGACACCCTATACTCACTAATAGCTTTGTCTTCTCGGCTTAGCATCGTACCCTCTGTAATCAGCACATCAATGTTTGTTGCGTATTTTCTCAGCATGAGAAACTGTCCTTTACTCATGTAGCCATGTCCACGATAATCGCCTGTATGCCAGAAACGTTGCCCTTCGCCTTCAATGAGAAACATGTGTGCATCATATATACTATGGCAGCAGAAGAAAGGAGTTATCCTAATATTCCCTACCATTATAGGGTTAGGATGATCCCCACGCCCTGTTCGCTTCCAAGTTCTGAACGTCTCTAACTTGTCTATGAGTGTCTTTGTTCTGCGACAGCACTCCACCAGTCGTTCCTCTTCTGACCTATCGGGCACCCGCTGCTGACCACACTTTTCTCTTGCCATCTCGTACCCCTCCAGCAGAGTCTTATATTTTATAAGTAAGAGTTCCTTACCTCCTTCGCTAATAAACTGGTCAAATGGGATATATGGGAACAAACCAACATGGTCTTCGTGAGCATGCGTATAGAATACTGCCTGGTATTCTTTCTCATTATTCTCGACAATATCAGCAACCATAAGGGCATCTTCTTCAGGTGTAGCAGCCTTCTCATTGCTCGGCAGATTCTGCCCAAAGTCTATGAAAACTCTGGAAGAATCTGTACATATCTCGGTTATACAACCTCCTATCTGATCAAGTCCTCTATGTATTTTTATCTTCATCATACTCTAAAATGATTTGTTCATCATGCCAAACTATCAGTGGCGCAGCCATTCCCGACGCTTTTGCCTCATCTCGTGCTTTCTCTTCTTGCTTCTCTAAAGCCCTCCTTTCTTCGCTTCCTCGGTAGGCAAGGATTAGCATCATACGTGGTGTATCAGACAAGTTCAGCCCTGTATAATCCCCCTCAAACAATCCCAATGCTCCTTTCTGACGAATAATATTTTCCACATCCTCCCGAAGAACAGCACAAGCCTTGGGACTACAAATTAATTCTTTAGTCTTTTCTATATGGTCGATTATCCCAGACTTGCCTCCCATTGCATCCATTCCCACCTTTAGTTCACCAAGATAAATTTCATTCTCGCCCTTATCATTTTTCTGCGTATCAACCACGACAAGGTCAATTCGCGTCCTACTTATTCGTTCTTCTTTCTTGATATCTACTTGAGGAAGTTGCCATTCCATATCCACAACAACAAATCTATTGTTAAAACTACGGTTTCCCAAAGCAATATTCTGCTGAACTTCAAACTCCAGACCAGATTTGTAAGTATCTACCAGACGTTTAGCCTCTTTAAAATATCTTCTTAATTGATCCGTTTGCTTTAGTGTTTCCTCCAAGTCATCATACTTAAATGAGACAGAAGGTGGCGTAGCATTCTTATAATACTTTTCAGATAAGATGTCAATAGAAGGCTTACCTTTACTGAAATGTATCGTTAAGATTCTGTCCTTATGATGATATATCATAACTTCATTTTTCATTCTGATTTCAAAGGAAAGTTCAGGGTCTTTCTTGATAACATAGAATAATTTCTGTAGGCAACCTCCTTCTTGATAAGCTCGTAAATGTTCGTCTGTAATAGCTCTCATATTTTTTTGTTTTTGTTAATTACTAATATTCTTTTGTCATCGGTTATGGTAACGTATTTAGAAGCCAAATATATCTGTTAAATGCCCACCTATCATTATGGTTTGTAACAAACTATTCTCATTTGAAATATTCAACAGCGCAAAGATAAAAATAATATACGCAAAAACACTACTTAGGTCCAAGAAAAAAAGAAATATATCAATATTTTACTATCTATGTGTCATTTATTCATAACTCATCTGTTTTTACAATCTATATCATTTCTCATTCATACTATATAAATTTCAAAAAGGAACACGAATAAAAACAATATATTCCATAATTATTACTGATACAATAATTCGCATCCTTATATATTCAGATTCAATCATCTCATCCACAGTACTTAATTCCACCAAAACAAATTTGAAAATTATTTACATAAAATCCAGTAAAATACCTAAAACAAAGGTAGAAAACACGTATAAGGCGCAAGCCTACAACAGTCAGAAATTCAGTTAGTTACAAAGATGTAAAACAAAAGGTGCTTAATTGGACTCTAAAAGGGCGTTAGTAAGAGGCTTAAAGGGCATCTTTAGCAAGCCAAAAGGGCGTTAATTGAAAGGCAATTTATGCCCTTTTGATTTTCGATATTAGAATTTTCTTTACAATACAGAAGGACAGAAGAAGACAGAAGGGCAAAAAGAGACAGAATGACAAAAAGACAAATAAAGACAGAATAAGAAAAAAGACAAAAGGAGATTTATTCTGTCTACATGGCATTGTTACGACCGAGTACCGAAAGTACTTCTGAGATTTATTCTAATTGTGCAACAAGTTGTTGCACGATTGACCTTAATAGTAATGTTAGCTATGAAATCTATGGTTTTAGACACTTCTAATCTTCCTTCCTTTTTGCGTATTTCAATTTTGCTGTCACTGCTATCACTTAAAAACACAAGATAACTCACTGGTTTACAGAGAAATTACTTGAAATGTTAAAAGTGACAGCAAATCAAAACTAAACTTATATTGTGAGAAGTGTAATAGTTTCTCATATCAGAGAAGAGTTATCACTCCCTATATAGAAAGACACAAATATAAACACGCGCATCCGATATTTGTACAGATTACTTTTGGCAGTTTGACAAGAAAGTATTACTTTTGCAATGGTTTTCAAAATGGAAACTAAGGGGTGCTTGCCTGTTTGGGCTTGCTGAGATTATACCCATTGACCTGATACGGATAATGCCGTCGTAGGAAGATCCCCCTTTATACTTTTTTCTTAAATCATCAACCTGGGATATGAAAAGAATTATCCTATTTACTGCTGCACTGACGTGCGTGGCAGCTATAAAGGCGCAAACAGTGACGGACACGCTGAAACAACAACATCTCGATGAGGTCGTCGTGGCAGGTGTACGTGTACCAAAGAGTGCACCATACGCAGTATCTAATATTAAAAAGAAGGAACTTGAAGCCTTCTCTAAGAGTGGACGTGAAATGCCATTCCTCCTCGCTCAGACTCCGGGCGTATTAGCTTGGGGCGAGAACGGACTCGGAACGGGTACGGCAGCAATGCGCATCCGTGGTGCTGCGGGCAGTAGAATCAATATTACGTTAGACGGAGTATCACTCAATTCACCAGAAGATCAGACCGTTTTCTGGGCAAACATGAACTCTTACGCATCGCTGATGAATAGTGTACAGATACAGCGTGGTATCGGTACTTCGACCAATGGCGATGGTGCTTTCGGTGGTTCGGTGTCATTGGCAACAAGTGCACCAAGCCGACAACCAAGCGTAGAGGTGAGTGGTTCATACGGCTCATACAATACGTATAACGCTGGTGTGAAATTTTCTACAGGTCTGCTCTTCAATCACCTTGTCTTCGATGGAGCCTACCACGAGACCGCAACAGACGGATATGTCAACGGAACGAGTGGACGTTCGGGTTCTTACTATGGTGGACTAACATGGTTGGGCGATAACTTCCGCATCAGCTATAAGAACATTGGCAACTTCGAGAAGACTGGTCAGGCATGGAATGGTGTCGTTACGGGTAGCAATGACTTGAGTTTGATGGATGGTACATACGGTTCTAAGACTGGCATTACGACCTATAAAGACATGTACGAGAGAGGTTTGGGCAAGTTCAACCAACTCTATGAACACCTGCAGACCGATGCTAATGGAGCCTTCGTAAAGGATGCTAATGGCAACTACGAGACAGCACGTTACACGATGCGTGACGGCTCATTCTGGAACAAGACGACAGATAATTTCTATCAGAATCATAACCTCTTATCGTTTGCTTTCCACCCTTCCAATCATTGGAGTCATAACGTAACCCTGCATTACACCTATGGTTACGGCTATTACAGCGAATTTAAGCATAACACAAAGTTTGCGAAGTTCGGTTTGGCATTCACCGATAGCAAGGGTAAGTTTATCAAGAAGTCTGACTTCGTACGCCTGAAAGGTTTGTCACAGCACACCTACGGCATTGTTTACACCAGCAATTACAAGGACGAGAACTGGGATGTAACGGGTGGTCTGAATCTGCAGCAGTTCCGTGGCAGTCACTTCGGCTACCTTACTTATATAAAGAATGAGGAGGCAGATGCGAAATATCGTGCTGGTGGGAAGGATTATAAGTATTATGACTCTAAGGCACATAAGTATGATTACAGCGGATTCTTCAAGGCAAAATACAACTTTGCAGACTATTGGAACGTGTTTATGGATTTGCAGATCCGTCATGTGGAGTATATGACTGATGGTCAGAACGACCGTTTCTATAAGGTCGGAAGTGGCTATCAGAACCAACTCTTAGACATCAGCGAGCGTTATGACTTCGTTAATCCGAAAGCGGGAATCAGCTATTATCGTGGCGGTCACAAGGCATACGCTTCTATTGCGCACGCCAGTCGTGAGCCAGAACGTAATAACTTCACAAATAACGGTAGTTATCCAGCACCATCACCAGAGCGTATGATGGATATCGAAATGGGCTATCAATACAATGGTCGCAATTGGAGAGTAGGGGTTAACCTCTATTATATGGACTATAACAACCAGTTTGTACAGACTGGTGCGCAGAGTGATATCGGTGAGAATCTGACCACAAACATCAAGAGCAGCTATCGTATGGGTGCAGAGTTGGAGGCAGGCTGGAGCCCATTGTCATGGTTGACCATTGAGGGTAACGCAGCTTTGAGTCGTAATATCATCAAGGACTTTGACGAAATGGCAAGTGTTGACTGGGAGTCTTCGTTCCGTAAGATTCATTACAACCACTCTACTTTGGCGTTCTCACCATCAGCCATACTCAATGGTATGCTCAATCTCCATTATAAAGGCTTTGAGGCAGTATGGCATACAAACTTCGTCAGTCGTCAGTATCTCGACAATACAGAGAACATGACACGTTCGTTGCCATGCTATTCACAGACGAATATCAACCTTAGTTATACCCTTCGTCCTACCAAGCACATTGCAGGTTTGAAGGAAGCTGTCTTCGGTGTGAACCTCAACAACATCTTCAATCGCCATTATGCAGCCAGCGGATGGGTGTACAGCTCTATCCTCGATAACAACGGTCATCCTAATGAGAACCGTTATACGCAGATTGGTTTCATCCCAATGGCAGGCTTTAATATGATGGGAAGTGTTACGGTGAAGTTTTAAATAGAACAAGACCTAACAACTGGCCCCTCCCCCTTCCCCTCCCCCGAAGGGAGGGGCGTGAATGTACTATTTGCTTGTAGATTGCTTGTAAGAAAAGAACCAACTCCCAAGTAAGACAACTTGTTTACACGCAAGCCTGTCCACTTGTAAACTCATGTAATAATCACAAGGGAAATGTACTGTATGCTTGTAGATTGCTTGTAAAAAAGAGTCAATACTCAAGCAGGACAACTTGTTTACACGTAAACTTGTCCACTCGTAATCTCATGTAGGGGTATCACGCATTCTACGCCCCTCCCTTCGGGGGAGGGGAAGGGGGAGGGGCCGGTTGGTTGGCCAGCTGGTTGGTGGGTGGATTGCTGATGGTTTGTTATTAGTCGCTTTTCTTTCATATTCATTATGACATTAGACATGCTGGGCTGCATCATCGGCCTAATTTACATCTATCAAGAATACAAAGCGAGTATATGGCTTTGGTTGACGGGTATTATTATGCCTGTCATCTATATGTTTGTTTATTACGAGGCAGGACTGTATGCGGACTTTGGAATGCAGATATATTATACATTAGCTGCCATCTATGGGTTCTTGTATTGGAAGTTCGGAAGGAAGAAAGGGGCGGAGGAGATTCCTATCACACACTATCCTCGACAGTTGATACTCCCCTCACTGCTTGTCTTCCTCGTCCTTTGGGGTGCTCTCTATCTCATCCTCATCAAGTTCACGAACTCCAATGTACCTGTATTAGATAGCTTCGGCAATGCACTCAGCTTCATCGGACTGTGGGCTTTAGCAAAGAAATACATCGAACAGTGGTGGATATGGATTGTTGTTGATATCGAATTGGCAGGACTTTATGTATATAAAGAGATTCCTTTTACCGCAGGACTCTATGCTTTCTATGCCGTTATTGCAGTGGCAGGGTACTTTAAGTGGAGGAGGAGCCTCACACAAAGACCTCCCCTAACCCCTCCAAAGGAGGGGGACGCCTAACGGGATAAAAGTTCCTCAGAGTTCCCCAAATTATATTGATAGGTTGAAGAAGAAGTTATCGAAAGGAATGATACCATATAAAGTATCTCGAAAGAGAGAAAGAACAAAATAGGTTATTGCAATAAATAAAACGAATACAAAGTATCTCGAAAGAGAGAAAGAATAAAATAGAACTGCAAAGCAAATGATTATCAATAATAAAGAGAATAATAATGACGGACACCAACACATTCCCAACGAACACTCCGTTAGGCACTCCCCTCCTTTCGGAGGGGTTGGGGGAGGCTTTAGCTTTAGTTCCGTCATCCTTGCTGCTGGCGATTTCCCGACCCACATCCTACCCCTTCACATCCTACGTACTACGGAGAATCTAATTGTATGTGATGGTGCTTTGAAGGATTTATTGGAATATGATATAGAGCCAACAGCAGTGGTGGGCGATGGCGATTCACTTTCAGAAGAGTTGAAGCAACGCTATGCACACATCTATCATCCGATTTCCGAGCAGGAGTTTAACGACCTTACGAAGGCTACTCTCTTTGCTCGTTCACACTTGAAGATGGATGCATCTACACATACTCGTCCTCGCTTCTGCTACCTCGGAGCAACTGGCAAGCGTGAAGATCATACTTTGGGCAACATCTCTCTCATGCTCTATTACTATCGCCAGTTGGCTATCGACCCAGTGATGGTAACCGATTATGGTTATTTTGTCGCAGCATCAGGTACAACTCGCTTTGAATCATTCTCCGGACAGCAAGTAAGTATCTTCAATGCTACCTGCAAGGAGCTAAATAGTAACGGACTAAAATGGGATATCTATCCATTCAGCGAGCTATGGCAGGGAACACTGAACGAAGCCTTATCGAATGAATTTACAATCCAAGCGGATGGTGATTACCTAATTTACCGTACGCATAAAATATAACAAACCTTTTCTACAAATCAAAAATGCCATATCTTCATCTCCGTAGGGAGATGTCGATATGGCTTTATTTATAATCGAATGTAAGAAGTTTTATTATACAAAGGGGCTTATTCTCTCACCCCAATTATAGTAAGAAACAAGGTTTTATTTCACTACAACCTTCACAGACTTACCACCCTGACGCTTTACATAAACACCAGCAACAGGCTTCTCAACCTTCACACCGCTCAATGTGTAGTAAACTGCAGGTGCATTATTTGCTGTCTCTACAGTGCTAATCGCTGTTGGATCAACCTTAGTAAATGACACTGTCATCGCAGCAACATCAACGGTAACATCGTATGTAGCCTCCTCTGTGATGTTCCATTTGTTATCATCACCACCAAAGACAATCTTACCCTCGTCTGACAAGTCGCGCAAATAGAACATCTGGTCGAAGCCAGCATAGACATTCGTACCAAACTTCAACTCACCAGCCTTCAACTCTGTTCGTGCTGAGAACTTAGCAGGGTTAGTTGCATCTGCCTTTATAATCGTACCTTCACCGATACTCCAACCACCCTTTGTAGCACTACCAATCATCCATAAAGCAGTGTGCTTCAAAGCTGTTGTCTGATAAGCAGCCTTGGTAACAACCACTGTCTTCTCAGCCAAGTTACAAACGATATCATAGTTGGCTGACTCAGAAACACTAAACTTATTATCATCAGCATTCTCATCGCTACTAACCAATGTAGCTGCAACACCCGACTGCAATGTCACGGAACTTACTCCAGCACGATACTCCAACTTACCCCAATCAAGCTCAGTCAAGAACTTAAACTCCTTGTTTGCTTCTAAATGAACAGTTGCCTTGAAGACATCAGCATTCTCATCAGACTTCTGCATAACGGTAGATTGACCAAGATTCCAACCACCCCACGTAGCCTCACCGACAATTACTAAGCGATCAGCAGCTTTTGCAGACAATGCGCCAACAACGAATAAAGCGCAACATAAAATAGATTTTGTAAATGTTTTTAATCCCATAAACTTATATATTAAAAGGTTATTAAATCAGATTTTATCTCATAATATAAATCGAATCCCTCTTACTCACCAATAATGATTTAGGCTTCTTTCCTTCCTTTTCGACTACAATATTACAAAGAAAATACGACACAAAAGGTGAGTACAAACTTTCCACTGATATAATATAAATCAATATAAGCCTTTCTATAACTTTTTTAAACCTCAATATAAATCATAACAATCTACATATCAGACACATAACAACAAACAAAAACCCACACAAAAAGCAC
>CAKMOD010000068.1 GCA_927910885.1 uncultured Prevotella sp.
ATGGATTGAATGAAGCTAACAAGAAGAAGTTTATAGATGGATTCATAAATAAAAAAAAGTAGGCTGGAATAACCAGCCTACCAAATGTCCATTACTAAAACCCGAGAGGTTTTCAGCCTACCAAATGTCCATTACGCCTAAATCAATGATAGAAACCTATTGGAACATAGGGAAACGTATTGTTGAAGAAGAACAAAGTGGTAAAGAACGTGCTGAATATGGTGAAGAGATTATCAACAATCTCTCAACACAGTTGACCCATGCCTATGGTAAAGGCTTTAGTTCAAGGTACCTTCGTTCCTTTCGTAGGTTTTATCTTCTTATTGATGACTATGAGATTTGGAATCGCGATTTCCAAATCTCACTTGGACACATATTTTCAAGGTTCTACGCATAGACGACGAGACTGCTATGCGATGGTATCTTGAAGCAGCATCAAAGGAAATGTGGAGCGTCCGAACACTTGACAGAAACATCTCAACACAGTACTATGAACGTCATTATGTTCAACCAAAACCACAAAACAAAGCCCAAAAACCTAACAAATTTGAACTTCTAAAAAGTCCTATTGTTGCAGAGTTTCTCGGTTTCAAACAAGATAGCACCTACTCTGAAACTGACCTTGAGACAGCAATTATCAGCCATCTACAAGACTTTATGATGGAGTTAGGACGAGGGTTTGCCTTTATGGGGAGACAACAACTGGTCAGGACCGACACACAAGATTATCATATTGATTTAGTATTCTATAATGTCATTCTGAAATGCTACGTGCTTATTGACCTAAAATTAGGAACGATCACACATCAGGACGTTGGACAAATGGATATGTATGTACGTATGTATGATGAATTAAAACGTACGGAAGGCGATAATCCAACCATCGGTATTGTCTTATGCTCAGAAACAAGTAAAGACATCGCACGCTACTCTATCTTAAAAGGTAACGAACAGTTGTTTGCTGCAAAATACAAGACTTTCTTACCAACAGACGAACAGTTGCGAAAAGAGATTGAACGACAGAAGCAAATCTTCCTATTACAAAAATAATAAAGGAACCTCTTCTCCACTCTCTCTAAAAGGAAAGAATGGAGAAGATATTTGTCTAAAATGTAATAACTTTTCCACTCCTCGTTTTTATTCAAGCATCTTCTACATTCGAATTAACGCCCTTTTGGCTTGCAAAAGATGCCCTTTTGAAGTGTTACTAACGCCCTTTAAGAAGCCAATTAAGCACCTTTTTTTTTACGAGTTTGCAATCAACTGATAATCTGAAGGTTAGAAAGAGGGGAACTAAAGCCTTATTTTACAGTATCAATAGAAGTTAAAGTCTCATTTGTGTAAAACATTTTCAAATATCAAAATAGTATTTATCAAACTATAAAAGCATTATCTACCTACTTAAAAATAAAAACAGACTGCCGTGTCTTAAAGACAAAAGCAGTCTGTTGGGAAAGTATTTTAGAATTTGAAAACTATTAAAGAGGATACTCGTCAAAGGCGTAAAGCACTGTTGAGAGATAACGCTCACCTGTATCTGGCAGCAAGGTTACGATAGTCTTACCAGCATTCTCTGGACGCTTAGCAATCTCAGTAGCTGCAAAGGCTGCTGCACCAGATGAGATACCAACCAACAAACCTTCTTGTTGTGCCAACTGACGACCAGCAAGGATAGCCTGATCATTCTCTACTTGGAATATCTCATCAACATACTTATTATTATATGTATTTGGTACGAAGCCTGCACCAATTCCCTGAATCTTATGTGGGCCACTCTCTCCACCACTCAAAACTGGAGATGAAGTTGGCTCAACAGCAATAATCTTCACATCAGGATTCTGCTCCTTAAGGTAGCGACCGATACCACTCACTGTACCGCCAGTACCTACACCAGCTACAAACACATCAACCTTACCATCTGTATCGCGCCAAATCTCAGGACCCGTAGTAAGATAGTGGCGTTCTGGATTAGCCTGATTCTCGAACTGCTGAAGGATAATACTACCTGGAATAGAATCTCTCAACTCCTCAGCAGCCTTGATAGCACCCTTCATACCATCCTTTCCACTTGTCAACTTCACGGTAGCACCGTAAGCCTTTACAAGGTTGCGACGTTCCACACTCATGGTCTCTGGCATGGTCAGAATAAGTTTATACCCCTTCACAGCTGATACCAAAGCCAAGCCAACGCCTGTGTTTCCACTGGTTGGTTCGATGATAGTTGCTCCTGGCTTTAAGACTCCCTTAGCTTCAGCATCCTCTATCATAGCCAATGCTATACGATCCTTCACACTACCACCAGGATTGAAATACTCTACCTTTGCAAGAACAGGAGTTTTGAGTCCTCTTTCTGCAGAGAATTTATTAAGTGCTAACAGTGGTGTATTACCGATAAGCTCTGTGAGTTTGTTTACTATCTTTGCCATATTCTTTGGGATTTAATTTCTTACTTAATGTTTACGGATGCAAAGGTACGGACATTTACCAATATATGAAATACTCTCTTTATGTTATTTAGCATACCACAAACGTGGTATTTACATTAAAATAAGGCTTTCTTATTGCCATTCACGCAAAAAACATTATATTTGCATCACGATTGTCACTATATCTACGAGTATGCAGAAATACGCAGATTACATAGAAGAGATTGAGATTGACTCGCTTTGGAGCGGGAAGAAACACATTCGCTGGACACTGGACCGTCAGGTGAATATCCTAAGTGGTATTAATGGTGTCGGGAAGAGTACCATACTTAATAAGGTGGTACGCAGTCTGTCGCAAGGTGGTGAGTTTCCCAGCCATTCACTGAAGGGTGTCCGACTAAAGGTAAGTCCTGACGATGCACGATGGATACGTTATGACATTATCCGCTCGTTTGACCGTCCACTGATGAACTCGGATAGTATTAGCAAGATTAACGTCGATCTTGTTACAGAACTTGATTGGCAGCTTTTCCAACTTCAACGTAAGTACCTTGACTATCAGGTAAACATCGGTAATCGTATTATCGAGACCTTACAAAGTGGTGAAGCGGATGCTGCCGAGAAGGCGCAGCAGATTTCTCAACCTAAGAAACGCTTTCAAGATATATTGGACGACCTCTTTACCGAAACTGGTAAGAAGATTATCCGCTCGGAGAACGAGATAAAATTCTCTTCATTAGGTGAAGTCCTCGCTCCCTATCAGCTCTCAAGTGGCGAGAAGCAGATTTTGGTTATCCTGCTGACTGTATTGGTAGAAGACAATGAACATTACGTTCTCTTTATGGACGAGCCGGAAGTGAGTCTACATATAGAGTGGCAGAAACGCTTAATCGACCTCATCTTAGAACTGAATCCGAACGTTCAGATTATCCTCACAACCCACAGTCCAGCTGTCATCATGAACGGATGGATTGACCGTGTGACAGAGGTTACGGACATAACCGACAACTGATTGTCAGAAGGAGGAAGCGATGAGAAAAAGATTAAGCGACAACCTATCATCGGCTTATATTGATGCAGCAAACCGTTTGAACGGTAAGCGGGCACGGAGAAAGATTATCGCATACGTAGAAGCGTATGACGATATCTTCTTTTGGCGCACTGTCTTAAGCGGATTTGAGAACGAGGAGCGTTACTTTGAAGTGATGTTGCCATCACGATTAAACCTTACTAAGGGCAAACGATCGGTATTGATGAACCTTGTTTCGCAGAATATTGGTGAGAACATGATTGCTTGTGTGGATGCTGATTATGACTATCTGCTACAAGGAACTACCCCACTATCCGATGAAGTAATCAACAACCCATACGTTTTTCATACGTATGTTTATGCTATTGAAAACCTACAATGTTACGCACCGAGCCTACATGATGTGACAGTAGCAGTAACGCTCAACGACCATTCTATCTTTAATTTCGAAGAGTTCCTTAAGCTGTACAGTGAGAGTATACATCCCCTCTTTGTCTGGAGTATCTGGCATTATCGCCAAGGTATTCATCGACGTTTTACCATCTCCGACTTTAATCGAGTTGTGGAGATTGGTAATTTCTCTCTACAAGGGGCAACTGAAAGTATTCAACGGCTACGCCATAAGGTGCAGATGCGTGTACGACAACTGCAAAAGGAAAATCCGAACGCAAAGGATAGCTATCTAAAACTAAAAGACGAACTGCGCTCCTTAGGTGTTACACCTTCAACAACCTATCTATATATTCAAGGTCATCATCTCTTTGATAATATCATCGTACCAGTCTTGAAACGGGTATGCGACCTTCTTGTGCGTAAACGTGAAGACGAGATTAATCGCAATGCAGTACACGATACGCAACGTCGCAACGAACTATCAAGTTATGGTCATAGTACGGAAGCGATTATCCCTATGCTCCGTCGCAATGTTGGTTATACGAACGCTGAACCATTCCTAAGATTGAAAGAAGATATTTATACATTCTTGAATCCACCGACACAACAACCAACAGACTAAGTTTTCTTCATAACATCACCCTACTCCCATGCTTGTATCTATACTTTCTTTACTAAGTGGGGCGTTATCTGCTGTAGTTTTATTATCTTTGTACTCAAAATCTAAACAACAAAATTCTTACATGAAGAAGACTCTACTTTTAATCGCAACACTGCTGACGAGTTACGTCGGTATGGCACAAGAGACTTACCAACAACGGCAGAGAATCTTAAAGCACGCGAACAGTTCCAAGACGATAAGTTCGGTATCTTCCTGCATTGGGGACTCTACTCAATGATGGGTACTACCGAATGGATTATGACCAACAGGGATATCAACTATAAGGAATATCCTAAGTTGGCAAAGACGTTCTATCCTTCTGAGTTCGATGCAGATGCTTGGATTAAAGCTATCAAGGCTGCTGGTGCAAAGTATATCACCATTACGACACGTCACCACGATGGTTTCTCGCTCTACAAGACTGCTACCAGTACTTATAACTCGGTTGATGGTTCACCTTTCAAACGTGATATTATCAAAGAATTGGCTGATGCCTGCAAACGACATGACATAAAGTTGCACCTTTACTATTCTCACCTTGACTGGGGACGCGAAGACTATCCAGTGGGAAGAACAGGAACTGGCACTGGTAGACCAAAAGAGAAGGCTAACTGGGCAAGCTACTATAAGTTTATGAACACACAGCTGACAGAATTGCTCACCAACTATGGAAAGGTGGGTGCAATCTGGTTTGATGGTTGGTGGGATCATGACAGTGATGCAAAACCATTCGACTGGCAGTTGGAGGAACAGTATGCTTTGATTCATAAGTTACAACCACAGTGCCTCGTCGCTAACAACCACCATCATACTCCTTTCCCTGGCGAGGATATCCAAATCTTCGAACGTGACTTACCAGGTGAGAACAAGGCTGGTCTGTCTGGACAGAGCATCGGTCGCCTACCTTTAGAATCATGCCAGACTATCAATGAGCATTGGGGTTATAACATCACTGACACCCTCTACAAGTCACCAAAGGAACTGATTCAGATGCTTGTTCGTGCTGCTGGAAAGAATGCTAACCTCCTACTCAACATCGGTCCAGAGCCAGGTGGTGCCCTTCCCGAACTTGCCCTCAACCGCCTTCAGGCTATCGGTGAATGGCTGAACCAATATGGTGAAACCATCTACGGCACTCGTGGCGGCATCGTTGGGCCACATGAATGGGGAGTAAGTACACAACGTGGTAACAAACTCTACATCCACATCCTAAACTGTATGGACTCCAGCCTCTTCATCCCTACTGGCAACCACAAAATCAAGTCTGCCACCGTCTTTGGCACCAACAAGCGTGTCAACTTCACAAAGACTGGCAACGGCATCACCCTCAACTTCGATACCGTCCCCACAGATATTGATTATATCGTTGAGTTGACGTTGTAAAAGGTAGATGAACTGTATAAATAATGACTAAACAAATGAAGAAAGAAGATATAAAAGAACTATTCTCACAATTTGAGCATGTGTCATGTAAACTTAATGATGTAGAGTGTTGGAGTGCAAGAGACCTATACTCGCTCTTAGGTTATACGGAATGGCGTAATTTTATCAAAGTAATCAATAAGGCAAAGGATGCCTGCAATAATGTAAACCAAGACATATCCGACCATTTTGTTGACGTCACAAAATGGTTGAATTAGGCTCTGGTGCTGAACGTCAGATAGATGACATTATGCTAACGCGCTATGCTTGTTATCTCATTGCTCAAAATGGTGATTCTCGAAAACCACAAATAGCATTCGCTCAGACCTATTTTGCATTACAAACACGCAAAGCAGAGCTTATAGAACAGAGAATATCCGAAGTAGAAAGAGTTAAGGCACGTATAAAACTACAAGAAACGGAACGTAAACTTTCTGGAGTCCTTTATGAACGTGGCATTAATGAGAAGAGTTTCGCAATTATTCGTTCTAAAGGTGACCAAGCTCTCTTTCACATGGCAACTGCTATATTAAAAAGAAGGATGGGAATTCCTGATAAACGTCCTTTAGCAGACTTCCTTCCAACCATTAGCATCAAAGCAAAGGACTTCGCTGCAGAGATGACAAGCGTTAATGTACAAGCAAAAGACCTGCAAAGTGAGAATAGTATTAGTCAGGAACATATTGCTAACAATACTGCCGTACGACAAATGCTTGTACAACGAGGAATTGTTCCAGAAAACCTGCCTGCAGCAGAAGATGTAAAAAAGGTAGAACGCAGATTGAATCGTGAGGACAAAAACGCTATTGAAAACAAGAAAAAGAATTAAGTTAGCCTCTTTCTTGTATAACAAAGAAGATTTCTCACACAAACAACAATAGTGACCGCTACATTCACATCCTAAACTGTATGGACTCCAGCCTCTTCATACCTACTGGTAACCACAAAATCAAGTCTGCCACCGTCTTTGACACCAACAAACGTGTCAATTTCTACAAAGACTGGCAACGGCATCACCCTCAACTTCGACACCGTCCCTACTGATATTGATTATATCGTTGAGTTGACGTTGTGATGTGGAAATTTAGAAGCTAACATCTTTAAAAGACAACCCGCAGCAACTATCCTGTTACTGCGGGTGTGTCGTATGTGTAGCTTTCTTCCTCAAATACGCCACACACTGATTATCAACAAATTATATTAGTGTATCTTCAAAACATTCTTCAAATTGAGCAGTATTGATTAAAAAACATCTTAGATATTATCATCTTATTTATAACAAAAATTAATACATACTTGGAATTGTAGGATATTTAGTCCTAATATAGGCATTTGCAATAGCAACTCCAATAGGAGTTATAGTAAAATACATAGGCAGTTGATTCCACCATATACGCGCATTTCGGAGATTTTCAAATTTATCCCATTCTTTGATAAAATTTGTTTTTAATGAATCAATATTACTTCCATCCTTGTACGTTATTTCCGAAAGATGTTTAAATGCAAGAAATTGTTCTCGATTTAGAGGAATATCTAACTCTTGTGCTCCAAGGTTTACTTTAATACTAATACTATTTCCCTCAGTAAAAGCTTCAGGTGGATACGTGCATATAAGGAACCCTTCTCTTAAAGGATGTTCCTTAAATAAGGGTGCAACGATTCTCGAAATTTTTCTATTATCTTCTATTTTTTCATTATAATCTGCTATAATTTCCTCGGGATCATTTAAACCGGCAGTATCCAGTTCTAATAGAATTTCATTATACTCTTTTGAATTTCTTTCAATTCCAATAGGCAAATACTTTGCTAAAATATTAGGCAAGAATTCTTCCATTTTCTTAAATGGTTGTATTCCTGATGAGCCTATTCGAACTGCAGAGAGTACATCTGAATTTTCTATCCACTGTTCACCAACAGGTAATTCAACATCATTAAGAATGCTTTTATATAAATTATCAAGAACTCTTAATCCTTGATGTACATCATGCGTTTCTGGCGCATAGGCGCTTATTGCATAGAAAATCGAGAGCCCAATTAAACTGGATTCTGGAATTTGGTCTATAATCTCAATTGCTTTTGCTATCCCTAATGTTCTTTCTCTATTACCATTTTGTTCTGCCCTATGAACGATTAATTCAGAAAGCATATCTAAATCTCTTTCTTCTCCACTCGCTGCCGCTGATACTTGCGCTTTTCTTAAAACAAATTGAAAAGCAGGATCACCAAATATCTTTAAGGTTTCATCATGCTGTTTCATCTTTGGTATTAGTTTATCCTCTAATGCTATTACACGTTCTTGGGCAATACCTTGGGCTTCTTGAGTCCAATTAGCTTTTGCAATGGCATATTCTTCCTTACAAATATTGCGGGCACGTTCTTCATCAATCCCAATAATATTTGTAGTGGTGGTATTATAATAATTGTTTACAGTCCCAGCTTGTACTTGCGTAGAATTATCACCAGCAGTTTGCTCACTTTTGTTTATCTCCATAGTAATTATTTATAATTCCTGTTTGACTTTGGGTAGCATTATCACCTGCATTTTGGTTCAAATTAGTCCTTTGGTGAATACCTATTTTATAACCGATAGTTCCCCCTAAAATTAGTCCTAATATTGTACTTATAATGGTAGTTCCTATGCCATCAAAAATCCATTGGTAATTTTCCATATAACATTATACTTATTGATTTGATCTTCGTTAATTTATTCTTGCTCATAATAATACGAATAGTCGATGCCTTTCATAAACATCTCTCTATCATCAATCTTTGTAGTAAGCGCAGACTTTACTAAAGCCCTTATATGCGCACTATCTGATACGCTCTCACGCATAGCAGCCAGATATTCGTTCTTATCTATCTGACTCCAATCTACACACCGTTTGAGAGAACGCTTCAGCATGAGGTCGAGCCAAATGCGAGTGCTGCGACCATTACCTTCCATAAAAGGATGGGCAACGTTGCATAAATTCGGCTGCACACGACCATTTGTGAACGAGTTCACATGGTGCTCATTGGCACGAATTTTCATTTCAACATATTTGTCCATAATCTCATCAAAGGTGGTTTCTCCTTGACAAACTTTATAAGTGCTACTTCTTCCAAAGTGCAATCCAAAGTGTCATTATAGCTCTTTAGAACTTCCAGACTGGCACTTTGAACCAAATGTTTTGGTGCTTCTATATGTAGAAGTCTGTTCTTTACGTGGGTCACCATTTTGTGCAATTAAGTAGCAGGCATAGCGAGTTAAAAGAATATCATCAATCTCTCTTTCTGATCCTGAGCCAAGATTAACCATTTTCCTGACGTCAGGAAATGGTCAGAAACCAAACTCCTTGCATTTTCACAGGCAATTTTGGCTTTATCTATTACTTTCGAGAAGTTCTCCCATTTAGAATAACCCAACAGCAGCTGAAGTTCGCGTGCACTCCAACATTCAATCCCCTCGACCTCTACAGCCACAGCTTCAAAGCCATTGTATAATTCTTGAATTACTTCTTTTTTCATCTTATCAGTTTTGTAGCTTTTATCTTATTCATAGCAGCAAGACTTAGAACACTTTGTAGCTTAGATATTAAATATCTCACACTTTATCGCCATTTACGAACAAGAAAATATATAGTGTCCTTCCTTACGCTCTTTCATAGATGAGTTTTTAGTTACACTTCCCATTAACATGGGTAACACCTTGCAAATATAATATAAAATATTTATATAAAGAATAAACAGCAAAGGTTTTTACAAAAAACTTTTCGTGCTGAACATCAATAAAGCTAACATAGTTTTATTTTTAGTTGCTGTCACTTTTAACACTTCACGCAAACAACAGATTATAAACGACTTATAACACATTAAAGTGTGACAGTAGTGACAGCAACTTTGAAAGTTTATTCGGATAACAACTAACGATTTAAGATGGGAGAGGCAGACTGGCCAAGGCTACTACGTACTGCCACCAAATACTCTGTGCCATGCGAAGAATGTTTGCTATGGAGGTTCGGGATGTTGGCAAGGACACGACCAAAATGCGAAAGGCTTGTCAGGTTCAGTTGACTGCCATACCGCTGACGAAGTAGGCTGAAGATAGAGGCGGCAGTCATGTATGCACCCTTGGTCAAGTCCTTTGGAATAGAGAAACAATCCAAAAAGAGGGCTTCGGCAGGAGTGCGCTGCTGATAATGCTGATTATTCTCCATAATTGCTTGGGTGTCAGCCTCATCAAACCAATATCGTCTACCGCTATCTAATTCAGCAACAGCCTGCGCATAAAGCTGCTCATAGTCTATGTGCTCGGGCAAGCGGATAGGACCAGTCAGCGTGACTGCTATAAAACGACGGCAACCACTGGGATCGCTAAAGACATCCGAGATATTCGCTGTGGCAATGAAAGAGGCTACACGTGGCAACGTGACTTGCTGTTGACGATAAGGCTGACGAAGTTTGATACTTGCGAGCTGCATGACATTCTTCAAAAAACCGTCTTGCGTCTTTGCCGACAAGGCATTGAACTCATCAATATTGATAAGCAGCGACTGTGTCATTACCCGCAGCGTATTCTGCTTCTCACTGATGACAAGGTTGTCATTATATCCCCACTGCAACGCATCGGGCAGCAAACGTTTACAGAAGGTAGACTTCCGATAGCCCTGTCGGGAGATAAGCAGCGGTGCCACACTATTACCATGCGAGACGTCCAGCCCCATCCATTGTGCCACCATCGCCAGAAACCACGTGTGGAACCAGTCTGCCCACCGTGCATTCTCATTAGGTACACAGTCTGCCAAAGCCTTAATATGGTCCTTTCCGTCCCATCGTCCACGCAGACTATTGAGGAAGTCGTCCACAGGATTAAAAGCCTTGACAAACCCCGACTCCGTATATCGTCGGATATCTTTATCCCACGCATCAATCCCATCAAGCCGTGCTTTGATGGCGATAGTGTTGCGCATCCGTTCATCCGCAGGCACAAAAGGTTCATCACTCCCTGCCTTTCGGATTTCCGTACACCCCAAGGCGGTGTTATATCTCATTTCATACTTCCGCTCAAGATAGTTGAGCAGACGACGAGTAATATCATTTTTAAGTCTATCCGACTGTCGGTTACGCTGATTTTCAGCTTTAATATTCTTAAGATTCTTGTATTGCATATCGTAGAAGTTTTAAAGTTGACGAGTTAACGAGTTAACAAGTTGCTTGTGAAGAAGGAGAAAGAGTGAAAAGGCTAAGCTGCAGTTCTTTCTCACACGGAGGAACGGAGGACAGGACCAGTACAGAGAAACCTAAAGGTTTAAAGAGTAAACAGAGACGTAAAAAAACATATATCTTTTTCATCTGACCTTATGTCATTATGGCTGCTGTATTGGTTCACACAGAGAACACGGAGAAACGGAGGACAGAACAAGCACTGAGAAACCTAAAGGTTTAAGGAGTTAACAGAGACATAGAAAACTCATATCTTTTCTCATCTGACCTTATGTCATTATGGCTGCTGTATTGGTTCACACAGAGAACACGGAGAAACGGAGGACAGGACCAGTACAGAAAAGCCTAAAGGTTTAAGGAGTAAACAGAGACGTAGAAAAACATATATCTTTTTCATCTGACCTTATATCATTATGGCTGTCATTAAGTCTACCACAGAATAAGTTAAACTGTTACTATGTCTTTTATTATTCTGTCCGCCAGCACCACACGTGCGGAGCATCAACACATGATGTGCGGAGCGTTAGCACCACAGAAACAAGACCTCTATAACAGTTTACTTACTCAATTCCGTAATGCAAAAGTTACCCTCTCTTTCTCTTACAAAACGTGCTAATGTCTTAACTCCTATCACTCCCTTTCACTCCTTAACTCCTTCCCGAAAGCACTACTATTATTTCCAGCACGTCTGGTAGTTATCATAAACACGTGGGGCGGCATAGCCATAACGCTGGAAGAGTTCGTCAACCCATTTCTGTTCACCCTCACTCAGTTTATTAATTCCTCGATGATAACGATAATAAACAAAGCGACTTCCGAAATGACTCTCCATAGTACTACGCAGAGAACGGTAGTCACTGTGCTTCACATCATCGAAAAGGTGCGAGAATCCCCACGCCAATCGTTCTGTCTTCATAGCGTGAAACACCTTACAGCTATTGCCAGAACGCGCAGAAGGAAGAACCGTCAAAGTCGAGTGTTGACCGATAGGAAGTGCCTTACCAGCATAATAACGTAAGCACTGCTCTTTGAGAATACAATCGTGCATAAAGCACACTGCCCAGTCTTTGGGCATGTTAGAAAAATCTGTACACATAAATAGAATGATTTAAGAAAAATAAATTCAAAAAGGAAGATGCGGTTAGTTTGTAGGAAATCACGCTTAGCGTGTCGTTGATCTTCCTTATTTCTGCCTGCAAAGATACAACACAGAGATACCCCTTTGTCAAGTTTTTCACGGATTATTTTTATTTTGCTGTCACTCCTATCATCCACTCACGACTTATAACACTTTATAAATCAACAAAATACCGCAAATGTTAAAAATGACAGCAAATAGTTTTCAAACTTAGTGTAATAGATAAAGCATTTATAGAAATTTCAGCATAAGAATTCAAAACATATAATATTCCTTCGTGCTCATTTCGAGCAACATGTAGGCTGTATGGCACAAACACTGGCTGGCTTTCTCGCAGTGAGTGCCAACACAGTGTTCGTAATCGTAGGATAATTGGTTGTATTGTTCAATGGTCATAGATTCGTATTATTATGGTTTGCTGTTTCGCATCCCCTTGGTTTAAACTACTATTATCGGTTTTTTGATTCGCATTCCCTTGGTTCAAATTCAAACTCTGTTTATAATTCCAAAAGAAATGAGAATCTTTCCTCTTATTATCAGTATTTTTTTTATTTTTAATGAAAGACCATTTTATAAGATCTATGGTCTTATTCCAACAACATCCAATAATCTTTAATATCCAGTCAGGTACCTTTCTCCACCTCTCTTCAATATGATCTCCTCTTTTTGCTACCTTAACAACAAAACCCTTACAGCATATAATGATAGCAAATGACAACATAATTACAATTCCACCTACGACCACCTTATACCAACAAGAATATGCAATATTCTCTAACAATTTAGATAGTCCCATTTCTTTACATAACATTATCAGCCAAGTAAATGTTATGATAAAGACTTACCATTTGATTCTACTTTTGATACAGAGAAAGGATACTCTTGCATTAAATTCCTTATAGAATGCTCACGCCTGTTAATGATACCGAATATAGGAACACCAGAATACATACTTAACTGCTCGATATGAGCTTCCCAGTTTTCTTGCCAAAACTTGCTTCCTCGGTTCGCTATATACCATAAAAGAGATAATAAAAATCCCAAAGCTGCGAGGAGTAGAAGTAGCCATTCCTTTTGATAGATACCGATAATTGAGTCTTTGGTTTGTATTATCTTATAATATCCAATAAAGACAGCACTGATAAAGAGAACAAAATAGGCTGTACGTTTCCAATACAAATCAATCTCAAATTTTCTTGTATCAAGAGCTATTTCAAGAGCTCTCTTTATCTGCTCTTTTTCTTTTTCTGAAGTGCTGATACTTGTGGAAGTATAACACCTTATATAATCTTTTTCTGATATACTTTCATACTTTGATATACTTTCCTCTATACTCTCTGTATTTGAACCTTGTTCCATAGTGTTTGATTAATCTAAAAACCCCAATGGCGTTTCTACCATTGGGGCAAGGTTATAATATTATTTTACTTCACTTCCTCAAAGTCTGCATCTTGGATGGTGTCATCCTGCTTTGGCTGCTCCTGTTGACCAGCATCTGCGCCTGGCTGAGGACCTGCCTGTGCACCTGCTTGGCTGTACATCTGCTGTGATGCAGCCTGCATAACGGTGTTGAGGTTGTTGATAGCTGTGTCGATTGCTGCAACGTCAGCTGACTTGTGAGCATCACGGAGCTGCTGGAGAGCAGACTCGATACCTGACTTCTGGTCGGCTGGAATCTTATCACCGTTGTCCTTCAAGAAGTTCTCGGTGGTGAAGATCATTGAGTCAGCTTGGTTCAGCTTGTCAATCTTCTCACGCTCTGCCTTATCGGCTGCTGCATTCTGCTCAGCCTCAGCCTTCATACGGTTGATTTCCTCCTCGCTCAAACCGCTTGAAGCCTCGATGCGGATGCTCTGCTCCTTACCTGTAGCCTTGTCCTTAGCAGATACGTTGAGGATACCGTTAGCATCAATGTCGAATGTTACCTCAATCTGTGGCACACCACGACGAGCTGGAGCAATACCTGTCAAGTTGAACTGACCGATAGACTTGTTCTGTGCTGCCATTGGACGCTCACCCTGCAGAACGTGGATAGTAACCTCTGTCTGGTTGTCAGCTGCAGTAGAGAACACCTCGCTCTTCTTACAAGGAATGGTAGAGTTAGCCTCGATAAGCTTAGTCATCACACCACCCATTGTCTCAATACCGAGGGTAAGAGGAGTTACGTCGAGCAATACGATGTCACCCACACCGCTCTCCTTATTAAGGATAGCACCCTGAATAGCTGCACCAACAGCAACCACCTCATCAGGTTAACACCCTTTGAAGGCTCCTTACCGAAGTAGTTCTTAACCAATGTCTGCACTGCAGGAATACGGCTTGAACCACCTACGAGGATAACCTCATCAATATCTGATGTCTGCAACTTAGCATCACGGATAGCATTCTGGCAAGGAACGAGACAAGCCTGAATAAGGCTGTGTGCCAACTGCTCAAACTGTGAACGAGTCAAAGTCTTAACCAAGTGCTTTGGAACACCACCCTCAGCTGTGATGTAAGGCAAGTTAATCTCGGTAGAAGAAGAGCTTGACAACTCAATCTTAGCCTTCTCAGCAGCCTCCTTCAAACGCTGCATTGCCATTGGGTCCTTTCTCAAGTCGATACCTTCTTCAGACTTGAAGCCATCAGCGAGCCAGTCAATGATTACCTGATCGAAGTCGTCACCACCAAGGTGAGTATCACCATTTGTAGAAAGTACCTCGAACACACCACCACCGAACTCAAGGATAGAAATATCAAATGTACCACCACCAAGGTCGAACACTGCAATCTTCATATCCTTATTAGCCTTGTCAACACCATAAGCAAGAGCGGCAGCTGTTGGCTCATTCACGATACGCTGTACGTTAAGACCTGCAATCTGACCAGCCTCCTTAGTAGCCTGACGCTGTGAGTCAGAGAAGTATGCTGGTACGGTGATAACTACATCAGTCACCTCCTGACCGAGATAGTCTTCAGCGGTCTTCTTCATCTTCTGCAATACCATTGCAGAAATCTCCTGTGGAGTATATTTACGGTCGTCAATCTGAATACGTGGATAACCACCCTCGTTAACAACCTTGAATGGAACACGCTCAGCCTCTTTCTGGCACTGCTCGTAAGTTTCACCCATGAAACGCTTAACAGAGTAAACGGTCTTCTCTGGGTTTGTGATAGCCTGACGCTTAGCAGGGTCACCCACCTTACGCTCGCCGCCTTCAACGAAGCCAACGATAGAAGGTGTAGTACGCTTACCTTCACTGTTAGCGATTACCACTGGCTCATTACCTTCAAATACAGCAACACAAGAGTTTGTTGTTCCTAAGTCAATTCCAATAATCTTTCCCATAATTGTATATTCTTTTTTTTATTATTATTTCGTTTTCAATATTGACGCTTGTCTATCGCAGTATCATCAGACTTATATCATCTGCGGCTGTTACTGACGGCGTCATTCGCCAATAATTAGACAAATGATGTGCCAACAGAGATAGACTGACAGAATGACAGAAAGAACCTACAATATTGTCACTAATACCAAACAAATAGATGAATACAGTCTATTGGCTTTATCGTTTTCTACGGTATTATCAGCCTTTCCTTATTCTACTATATCGTAACAGAAAGGGCTACAATTATCTACCTATACTATAAAAAGCAAAGCCGGAAACATCTGAATAGATGTTCCCGGACTTTTACTTATATTGTTTTATAAAACTTATACTCTTGGTTCAGAAGCAAGAAAGAAATAGTCAGCACCCTTACTAACAGACTTATCAAGAACACCGTCAATCACCAGTCCACCCTCTAAAAGGCGAGTTGCAAGCACCTTACGATCAGAATCATAACCACCATAGGTATAATCAGCCTTGAAAAGGAAAGCTATAGCTACATCATGAGTTTTACCCCCATAAGTAACCTTACCTAAATCCAAACGATAAGGAGCAATATAAAAGAGGATTGGTTTCACGCTGAACACGCTAATAGCACATTTGATTTCCTGATTTGGCAAAGCCTCAATAGCTTGCTTCAAGTCAGTATCAATAATACTTGCTGTCAACATCTTAGTTGGGATATTTTTGATAATAAGTGTTGTATCATCTTTAATTTCCCAAGTGGTATTCACAGAATCTTTCCTTTCAAGTTGTTCCCGTTCGTTTAAGCCATATCTCGAAAGTTTACCATGATAAAGACCATGAATAGTATGGCTTGCAGCCTTCAGCTCTTCTACTGTTGGACGGTTGCGTTTTGCCTGTTCATCATAATCGTCATTCAAACAAGAAGAAAATGACAATGTTGCTATAAGTGCAACAACAAAAATCAATAGTTTGTTCTTTTTCATTATAGTACGTTTTGGTTATTATATTTAAGTTTATTGGTCACAAATTTACACATTATCAACTTATTTCCAACACAATTACTGTTAAAAGAGTAATAAGAAAGTTGTATGATAGTTTATGTTATTTATTTTAAAGAATTTACCCCCTGTTTGTAGACAAAATAAAGTGCTTTTGATAACATATAATACGCTATATAACTAAAAGAGAAGTTAGGGGAGATTGAAAGTATTTTCAGCTATCAACACTTTACTTTCACGATAATAAACATTTTTTCTTCATGAAAAGAAATATTTTCTTTCGTGAAAATAAATATTTCTTTTCATGAAAATAA
>CAKMOD010000069.1 GCA_927910885.1 uncultured Prevotella sp.
GATGGCGGTAGCAGTGACGATGTAAAGAGCAACCGTGGTTTTGTATTCATCCCAGAGGTAGGCGACCCAAGTCCTCCTCGGGCTTCCGTCATGGTGACCCAGCAAGACCATACGTTTTGGGTAGCCTCTTTAATGGAACAACTGGTGGTGGCGGTGGCCAGGGCAACAACTGCAAGAGTCTCACCACACGAAGCGGTAGCTCCCTTAAGCTTGATGACTCTGCAGGTAGCGTAACACTACACGATAAAGGCGGTGTAAGCATGAACTTTGATGGTGGAGGTAACTCTACGTTGAACGCAAAAGCTACTCACTCGGTAAGTGCAGGAAATAATGCTTCTGTGAATGTCGGTAAGGGAAAGTGTTTGCTAAATATGGACAGTGCAGGAAACATAACACTGGATGGAAATTCAACAATAACATTATCAGTTAAGTCAAGTAAGATTATAATAAATGAATCAAGCATTACGCTGGAATCTCCGAATATATATGTCAAGGGAACAACACAGACTGTTGTCGGACCAAATGAAAATTTGGGTGTAACCGTTTCAGCTGATGGTCCTGTAGACATTGTGGGTAACCCTGTCAACATTAACCAAGAGAAAGGCGGAGTTGTCAATATTAAATAACACGTAGATAATGAGTTTAATAGATCGATTACACGGTCACGTTCAAGAAGGTGGTCTGACACAAAGAGATTACAAGTACCGTTGTGTACAGACCATCACCACGAAGCTTGACGAGATTCCTGTCAGTACTATTGTCAGTAAGAAAGATTACTCTGTAGAGAGATTTACGGATGCAGAGGGAACACAGGGCTTTGCCTTCAGTGTTAAAGATGACATTCCTTCTATTTTCCCAGAACAATATGTGGAATCAATAACCCTAATTAATGAATTAGAGAATATGAAGGTCAATGCCATAATAGGTATTGACCCCGATACTGGACTAATAACAAAGATTCTCAATCATAATGAAATCACAGCATTATGGGATGAGGAGAAGAAACAGCTAACGGACAAATATAACTTCCTGAAAGGTACGGCAGGAAGTAATGCGCTGAACAATCTCATCAAACTGGAAGATAAGATAATATACCAGTATGATAAGTTTATGGAGAGTTTGATAGCCAATCCCTTTTACTCTATTTTCTTTGGTCAACATTTAGTTTCTGACCAGCTATGTGTTGGGAATGATGTCATCCCTTACGCATCGCGCCTTTTCCCAGAAAACAAATTCAGTTTGGAAACACAACGAAAGTCTGAGGTTCAAGAAGATGGGACATTGTTATGGGAATGCAGTGGTAAAAATGCATCAGATTCTCGTTTTGACGAGACGATACGTAAAGCATACGATGAGAAGATAAAACCTTTGATACAATATAGCTTTACGCAGTATAACATCAACTTTACACAACAATCTTGGATTAATCAGGCTGAACGATGCCTTCAGAAAGGTTCACTGAGTGTTATAGAAGAAGTTACTGATAATGTCACATTGAGTGTCGACTTACAAACACGAAAATTGGCAAATACAATTTAAATTATGGGAAAATCCTATGTAAGACATGGTACGAATGTTGTTTGTACTAATATGACCTGCGGAACACCGCGAGAAATATGGAGAGTTGATAAGGATGGTAATGTTATCAATACTGCCTCAAAGCTGCCGTTACTGAAATATTGATGACAAAAAAAATCTCTGAAACATTTGTTTGCAAAATGCCTATAAAGAAATGGGGAGGTCTGTTAACATTTCTTGCTGGTGTTGCAGTTGGAGCCTTAATAGTCGCTGCTGTTGTAGCAACTGGTGGTGTTGGTGCAGCCTTACTATCTGTTGTAGCTATCGAAGGTTGGATGGTGGGTGCAGCAATAGCTGTTGGAACTTCAGCAGCCGTTTATGCAGGCTATAGAGGGATGAAAGGGGTTGCTCACGATTGTGACAATACATTGGAATCATCTTGGAATCAATTTCATATAAATGTTTTAATAGAGAAAAAAAACGCCCTGCTGAATAGATCCTATATGATGTGTACAACAGGAGGATTAATTAATATCATTGTTAATCCTGAACAAGCTAAAAAAGCTGCATTATATATTACAGCAATGAATGCAGCAGAAATATATGTTCAGCTGAAAAGTAAATTCATTCAAGGTGCTATAGGTGGGCTTACAGGAGGAGCCAATCCTTTTGCTTTAGCCCTCTCAGTGGGCTTCTACACTGGTGCACTGAACTTTGGAGGCTTTGACTTTAGTGAGACGGACAAATCCAACCAAAAGTCTGACTCGATAGGGAATTTAAAAAATACTGGTACGACTACTGGGGTAGGAACTGGAGAGTCTGTTGTTGAAAGTAGTATCACTACAGGTGTAAAAGCAAATAAGGCAGGAGTGGGTGAGGCTGCAAGGATAGATGCACAGGTAGCATCAAAAACAGGAGAGGCAAACATGAAGGGCTTGGAGTCTTTGGCTTATGGAACACAAGCTGCCGATGCAAGTGCGGATGCTGCTACTTGGGGATCTCAAGTAGCTACTCGTACATCAAATGGTGCAAGTGCGACTTCTATTGCTTCTGCAGAATTAGCAGAACAGATGTATAAAGAAACTTCTGAGGAACTGATGCACAAAGCTGCTCAAGCAGCACTCGAACAACAAGATATTCTTGCTGAAGCAGCAAGTATTCAGGGAGGAAAGACAGCTGCAGTAAAAGCCGCTAAAACAGGTGCATGGAAAGATGGCTTTAAGAATTTTGGAAAGTCTTTGGGTTTAGGTCTTGCAGGAGCTGCAGTTGGTTATGCGGTAGATGAAGGATCAAACTGGGTAGAAAATAAGATAGAAGGAAAGACTGGAGAAATAATGAAGGAGTTAAATGATTCCGACGACAATGACACAGTAGGTAATGCAAACTATATGGGTATCATCGCAAATTCATAATATCAATGGCAAATAATTTTTCAATAGGAGGAACTAAAATCTTCTCAACAGCAGGAACCATCTTTGCATCTCTTGTAGGTGCACCACTACTTATCTTTATTATAACGAGGTTTACGCTTGGTGGAAATAAAGACGCTATCCCTTACGCAGATACGTATATAAAGAATTCAGACACAATAGTAGTTAAAAATACCTATAAATCACCGTGAAATAGATATCGACGACGACGTCTTCACTACCAGCGGATGGTTTATGGGAGTAGCACAAACACGCTCTGCAACTTATAATATGTATTCTTTCTATTCTCCTGACATAAGAAGTATTTAGGAGTTGTTACTTTTATAGGCAGCTATAATACTATT
>CAKMOD010000070.1 GCA_927910885.1 uncultured Prevotella sp.
ATTCGTAAAGAATAGAAAGAGACAATAGATTCCATAATGGATAAGCGAACATATAGTGCCCGTTATACCAAAACGGAAAAGTCGCCAAAAGTCTTTTCGCCAGCGTTGCCAAAGCTCTTTAATGCGTATCGCCATGTGAGAAGGGATTAATCGAGTATTTGACTGATGTTATAAAGTGGACGCTGTTTTACCTCTTCATATATTTTGGCAATATAAACTCCCACCGCACCGATAGAAATCATCAGCATAGCACCCACGAGCCAGATACTAAGAATGAGCGAAGCCCAGCCTGCTACTTCTGTATGATTGATGAAAGCGTGGATGACGTAGATACCTATGCACAAGGTGACGAACAAGAAGGCGATACCAAGATAGATGACATAGTAGATTGGTTTTACGGAGAATGACGTGATACCATCCAATGCCAAGCTAAGCATCTTGCGCAAAGTATATTTAGAAGTACCAGCTTTACGTTCGCTGATACGGTCGTCAACAGTCGTAGACTTGAGTCCAATAGAAGGGATGAGACCACGCAGATAGAGGTTACGTTCCTTATATCCAGAGAGTATCTCTAAGGACTGACGGCTCATCAGACGGAAGTCGGCATGGTTAAAGATACTGTTCACGCCCATCTTCTCTTGTAGATGATAGAATGCCTGTGCAGACATACGCTTCAAGATTGGGTCGGCTTTGCGCGAAACTTTCACCCCATAGACAATCTCATTGCCTTCCTCAAAGGCATCAACCATCTGTGGAATACATTTCTGATAGTCGTCTTGCAGGTCGGCATCGAGTGTGATAACGGCATCAGCCCAGTCTTTTGCCGTCATCATACCAGCCATGATAGCATTCTGATGACCCACGTTATGGGCAAGGTTAATACCCTTTATACGTGGATGCTGGCTGTGGAGCTGTTGGATAATCTCCCATGTTCGGTCACGGCTTCCGTCATTGACAAACACAATTATCGAGTCATCGGAAATCCTTCCCTGACTGATGAGTTCGTCGAATAGCTCCATGAGCTGTGCTGCCGACTGTTCTAAAACCTCTTCCTCGTTGTAACAAGGAGAGACCGTTGCAAGTTTTATCATATCTTATATTCTGCTTGTTGGGGTGTTTATAGGGAGTGTTTCTTAGCCTGCTGTCTGCTATTCAGAGCGGGATTTCAACTTATTTCTTCTGGCGGTTGACAAAGTCAACGTAGGTAATAAACTCCTGCTTGTCTGCCTTCATTGCCTTGATGAAGCGGTCGAGTCGCTGTTCTAATTCGTGTCCACTATGGTTCTTAATGATAAAAGGCATCTTGAACTCTGGATGTGACTTGAGATTATAGAACTCCCATGGGTGGAAATAGGTCACGAAATAGCCATCGTGGCGCAATACCTGTCGAACTAAACGAAGATAGAACCACTCTGGGAAGTTGTGCATAGACAGCCAGAAGAGTGGAATGCGTAGGTGTGGACTAACGCTGGCAGGTATCTGCATGACCTTCCCTTGCATAAACCATGTGCGTGGAGTGGTGAGGTGCATGTATCGACCCGGTATGAAAGCAGGGTTAAGAGAAGAGTTATAAAGATAGCCAGCCTTCTCTATATCCTCATCCGATACGGGGAACATACGTGGCTGACGATAGCCCGCAACCTTCACACCTGTTACGCGTTCGATGATTTCCTTAGAACGGAAAACATCCTCTGGCTTGGGTTGCCAGTGGTCAACACCATGACAAGCCACCTCGTGTCCTTCGTTTTTAATGCGCTCCATGACCTCTGGTGCCAGTTCTGCAAAGTTGCCAGTGCAGAAGAAGGTAGCACAGACGTTATTCGCCTTCAGTATGTCGAGGATGCGATTTGTACCCTCAATGGATACCTTCATGCCCTCTTCAATGGAGAAGTCTACCCCATGTTCGCGTGGTACATCAAATTCTTCCGTATCGAAGCTTAGTAATATCATTTTTCTTCTGTTTCTTTATTTGTCCAGTTTCCTTCATCAAAAGAAAGCTATTCTACAAACCCTTTTCTCTTTTGAGGATTGCCTTAACAAAGGCGTTGTCAATGTCTTGTTTTATTGTTGTAAGCTTTCATTTTTGGAAAGTATTGCAAAGTTACAATAAAACTCTGATATTATCTCTTAATTCTACAGCGTAAAATCTTTTAAGAAAGCCAAGTGTTTGAGAAACAAAGTTCTCAAGTCACTTGGGTATGTCTGAATATTCTGAACCTACATACAAATAAAGTCTACAACTTTGAGTTCTTCCTTGAATAAAACAGTATTTCATTGTAGTTGTCATACCTCCCATTGGATTGGGGATTTCATACTTAGTCAAGCCTCGAGGAACTCTAAAAAATCCTGAAATCAACTGATAGAGTTCCTCAAAGAGATATTTTAATAGATAAAATTTTCTCGCAAGGAATAACGTTGTGGACTTAAAGTATATTATGAATCACTATTTTTGTTCTTCGGTAGTTTTTGTGAGATTTGTTCTATCTTTTTCTCGTCTCGTGCAACCTTGCGTTCCAGTTTCTTAATATCTTCTGCGGGTGGAAGGTCTTCTGGCTTAATACCACGCTGTCCCAACATATTACGCACACTATAGTTGTTCTGTATGTGTTCGCCCGTAATAGGTAATTCTCCGTGCAGGTCTTTGTTTTCTACGTTGTAGTTGGTCATCTCTGTGGCAAGGTTCTTGGCAGCTATGGTAAGGGTGGGTAGAAAGTCTGCCAGCGGTCTATTAGATTTCACTCCCAATCGTTTCTTCATATCTTCAGTGGTGTGTCCTCCAAAAAGTGCCGTGTCACCCTTAGAACGTATGCGTCCGAAGCCTTTGTCATCAACTC
The DNA here is from genome assembly GCA_927910885.1 of uncultured Prevotella sp. Classification (GTDB taxonomy): domain Bacteria; phylum Bacteroidota; class Bacteroidia; order Bacteroidales; family Bacteroidaceae; genus Prevotella. The sequence continues at coordinate 2,835 of CAKMOD010000070.1, forward strand.
CTCGCTGATATATGTTCTGCGATAATTGCTTTTCAGCCATTCTCAGTTTATCACGGGTTTCTAAACGAGATAGCAGGTTCAGTCGCTCTTCTATTAATTCTGCTTTTCGTGTTTGTACGGCAAAGTAGCTTTGGGCAAAAGCAATTTCTTCTTTCTTTGGGTCACCGTTTTGGGCGATAAGATAGCAGGCATAGCGAGTAAGCATAAAGTCGGATACTTCTCGTTTTGCTCCTTTGCCTATTCTATCATTTCGTTGACCTCACGAAAATGATCATCAACATTGATTCCTTGTGTTTTACACGAATCTACAGCTCGTCGTATGGCAACAAGAAAATTCTCCCATCGCGCATAGCCTAATATTGTTTGTAGTTCGCGTGCAAACCAAACTTCTATCTGTTCTTTGCTATCGTCGCTCTCAATGTGCCTGACAATGCTGTCGAACGATAATTTATATTGTAATATACTATTCTTGTCCATTGTCTTTTTCTTCAATCCATTTTATATAGTTATCATATTCTGTTTTCTGCAAAGTTTTCTTCTCTTCTTTGTTCATTATTCCTTTTTTAGCTTCTTCTCTCATTCCATGCCATTCAAGAGCAAGCCACGACTGCATTAGTGTTATGAACCTATCAATATCTTCCGCTTTATTCTCTACTTGAACTATTTTATCAATCATTTCAATAGCTTTCCTATCCCAATGCTCATTATCCTCATCAGCAGGATTCATCAACGATTTTAAATATTTGTTCTTAAATCATTGAAGTCAGATTTATAGGTGTGATTGGTGAGGTCTATGGATAAGCCTTCACTTTTTATTTCTTCAGCGGGTCCTTCTTCACTTGAATTACGTACTTTGTCATATTGATTAGAATTAAAGGGTTAGTAATGCTGCAAAGATACAAAAATCCATGATGAAGCCAGCATAGGATACAAACTTTCTGTTAAGAGAGTTTGATAATTTTCTAATCTCTACTAAAGAAGGATACTATGAAGAACTACCATTATTATCTAAAGAAGGAAATGATTTGGTTTTTATTAGCCATCAATAAAACGTGTTATGAGAGTTAAAAAGGAGTCTTTATACTTGCTTTTTTGAGGGAATAAGTCGTCTTTTCCGAATTATTTTCATGAAAAAAAGAATTTATTTACGTGAAAAGAAATATTTATTTTCATGAAGACAAATATTTCTTTTCATGAAAATAATTTGGTGATGGAGGATTGTGAGAGTTGAATGTTGGGTGCTGGTGATGTAAATTTGTGGTTATTTAGGTGTTGAATGATGTGTTTTAATGAAAGGTATAGATAGTTGATAAATATTATCTACATAATATCCATCAATTTTATATATATTTTTCTCTTGTAGAGTATTTGCAGTGTTGTTTTGCTGATGCTTTTTACTCGTAAGATATAAAAATATATTTTTTCTCCTCAAAAGATTTTGTTTTCTCAATAATATTTCGCACTTTTGTCCTCAGAATACACTAACGTAAACAAAAGATAATCTAAGAACGGGAAAGTCGAGAAAGCAGCGTGGGAAAAAGTAAACCTATGTTATGTCAGAATCCTTGTGTTACTACCTATTTATACAGGATGATTCTGTGCCTTTCTGATAATACCGATTCAGATAAAATCTTAATAAAAACATGTCACAAAAGAAGAACAATAAGAGATTCCTTGCAGTGCTTACAATGGTATTGTTTTCCACAGTATCGTTTGCTCAAGGGGCTAAACTGGCTGATGGTGTAAAACCATTGCCACCTGGTGCGGAAACCCCTGGAGCTGAATATACGCTCGTCTTCCATGATGAGTTTAATGAGCCAGATGGCACTTTGCCTGATACCAATGTGTGGAGATACTGTACGCGCCGTCCCAAAGTGACATGGGCACGGTTTTTGAGCAACTCTCCTGAAGTGGCTTTTATGAAGGATGGTAATCTTGTTTTGCGTACCATTCCTAATCCTGATAAGTCAAAAGATGATGTGGAAATGCTATCTGGTGGTATCGAAACCAGTAAGAGCTTTACTTTCCGCTTTGGTCGTGTGGAGTGTCGTGCACTGGTTAATCCTTTTATAGGTAACTTCCCTGCTATCTGGATGATGCCAAAGTCAAAGTTTGGATGGCCGAAAGGCGGTGAGATTGATATCTTTGAGCAGATTGATAATGAGCAGCGTTGTTATGCAACCGTACACTCTGCGTGGACTCAGAGTCATCGAAATGAGCCACACTCAGGTAATCTTTGGATGCCGATGAATCGTTATCATACTTATGCAGTAGAGTGGGAAGAGGATGTTCTGACCTTCTTTGCTGATGGTCAACGTGTGTTCCAATATAAGAAACAGAATGATAGTCAGGAGCAATGGCCGTTTGATAAGTCTAATTTCTACCTGATTCTCAATCAGTCAGTGGGCAATGGTTCGTGGGCAAAAAATGCAGATGTGAATCATACATACGAGATGCGCGTCGATTGGATACGTGTCTATCAAAAGGAGAAACATCTTCCTACTGGCATCAGTGTTCCAATGACAAAGATACAGGAAAGCACAGAAAGCAATGATATTTATTCGTTGCAGGGTGCTAAGATGGGAACAAGTGAGAGTGAATTGCCTAAGGGAATCTATGTTTCTAACGGCAGAAAGTTTGTCAAATAAACATGACTACTTAGGTGGTCAATTAATAAAATACAGAAACGATTTACTAACATAAACAAGAAATAATCTATGGAAGAACAAATCGAAGTGAAAGAACTCGACAGTGTTGTTGTACACTTTTCTGGTGACTCAGGTGATGGTATGCAGCTTGCGGGTAACATTTTCACCACTGTCTCGGCTTCTGTCGGCAATGGTGTGTCTACTTTCCCAGACTATCCAGCTGACATCCGTGCCCCGCAAGGCTCCTTGACAGGTGTGAGTGGATTTCAGGTTCATATTGGTGCGAGCAAGGTTTATACTCCTGGTGACCTCTGTGACGTTCTTGTAGCAATGAATGCTGCTGCGTTGAAGATGCAGTATAAACATTGCAAGCCTAACAGTACAATCATTATCGACACTGATTCATTCGGACAGCGTGACCTTCAGAAGGCTGAGTTCCGCAGTGATGACTATCTGGGCGAGATGGGTATCGACCCTGATCGTGTAGTGGCTTGTCCGATAACAAAGATGGTGAAGGACTGTTTGGCTGATACTGGCATGGATAATAAGTCTATGCTAAAGTGCCGTAATATGTTTGCCTTGGGTCTTGTCTGCTGGCTTTTCAGTCGTGACTTAGAGTTGGTAAACAACTATCTCGAGACAAAGTTTAAGAAGAAACCAGCCGTTGCTGAGGCGAATATAAGGGTTGTACGTGCAGGCTATGACTATGGTCATAATGTACATGCTTCTGTTCCTAATACCTATCGCATTGAATCAAAAGTGAAACAGCCTGGCCGTTATATGGATATTACGGGTAATAAGGCTACTGCATACGGTCTGATGGCAGCGGCAGAACGTGCTGGCTTGCGTCTTTTCTTAGGTTCTTATCCTATCACTCCAGCAACTGATATCTTGCATGAGTTGGCTAAGCATAAGTCAATGGGTGTAACAACCGTACAGTGTGAGGACGAGATTGCAGGTTGTGCATCGGCTATCGGTGCTGCTTTCGCAGGTGCATTGGCTGCTACATCAACCTCTGGTCCTGGTATATGTTTGAAGAGTGAGGCAATGAACCTTGCGCTTATTGACGAGCTTCCATTGGTGATTATCGACGTACAGCGTGGTGGTCCGTCAACGGGTATGCCTACGAAGAGTGAGCAGACCGACCTCTTGCAGGTGCTTTATGGTCGTAATGGTGAGAGTCCAATGCCTGTCATTGCAGCTACAAGTCCTACCGATTGCTTCGATGCAGCCTATAACGCTTGTAAGATTGCATTGGAACACATGACGCCAGTTGTGCTTCTTACCGATGCTTTCATTGCTAATGGTTCTTCTGCTTGGAAACTTCCAAATATCGAAGAGTTGCCAGAAATCCATCCACACTTCGTTACAGAAGACCAGAAGTATAAGTACACTCCATACAAGCGTGACCCTAAGACATTGGCACGTTACTGGGCTATCCCAGGTACGGAGGGCTATACACACATCCTTGGTGGTTTGGAGAAAGATGGTGAGACAGGTGCTATTTCAACCGATCCAGAGAACCATGACAAGATGGATAGGCTTCGTTGGGACAAGGTGGCACGCATTTCAGTACCTGATTTGGTTGTTCAAGGTGACGAAGAAGATGCCGACTTGCTTATTGTAGGCTTCGGTAGTACTTACGGTCATCTCTATTCTGCAATGGAAGATTTGCGTAGTAAGGGTCATAGGGTTGCTTTGGCACAGTTCAAGTATGTGAATCCATTGCCAAAGAATACTGCAGAAGTGCTTAGTCGTTACAAGAAAGTCGTTGTTGCTGAACAAAATCTTGGACAGCTTGCAGCTCTCTTGCGTATTCGTATCAACCACTTCGCTCCTTATCAGTATAACCAAGTTAAGGGTCAACCATTCGTTGTCACCGAGTTGGTTACAACTTTTGAGAAACTCCTGAAGGCTCCACTACCAAAGGAAGAAACTGGTACTTTCTATACGAAGATACTCGAGTAAGGGAGTTGACGAGTAGAATAGTTGACGAGTTTACAAGTTGCTTGCGACGTTGGGAAGTCTACAAGTTGGCGAGTTAACGAGTTGACAAGATGCTTGTTAATAGCCCCAAGCGAATAGAAGTAATCATAATTAAGGATTTAATGAGTTTACAAGTTGACGAGTTAACGAGTTTACAAGATGCTTGTTAATAATTCTAAGCGAATAGGAGTAATCATAATTGTGAATTATGAATTCTGAATTGTGAATTACAAACAGTGAATTCTGAATTAAAATAAAAGTCATGAATCAATATACAGCACAAGATTTTAAGAAGGGACAACCACGTTGGTGTCCTGGCTGTGGCGACCATTTCTTCCTTGCCAGTTTGCAGAAAGCAATGGCAGAGTTAGGTGTTCCACCTTATGAAACAGCCGTTATCAGTGGTATCGGATGCTCAAGCCGATTACCTTATTATGCTAATACATACGCTATGCAGACCATTCACGGTCGTGCAGCAGCCATCTCTACAGGTGCAAAGGTGACGAATCCAAACCTTACCATTGGCAGGTTTCGGGCGATGGTGATGCACTTGCCATTGGTGGTAACCACTTTATCCATGCGATGCGCCGTAATGTGGACCTGAATATGATTCTTCTGAATAATCGTATCTATGGTCTAACGAAGGGACAGTATTCACCAACCAGTCCGCGTGGCTTTGTTTCTAAGTCAAGTCCTTACGGTACAACAGAAGACCCATTCCACCCAGCAGAACTCTGCTTTGGTGCTCGTGGTAACTTCTTCGCACGTAGTGTTGCCAGTGATAACACTGAAACAATCGCTATCCTTAAGGCTGCTTATCAGCATAAGGGAGCTGCCGTTTGCGAGATCTTGCAGAACTGTGTTATCTTCAACGATGGCTGTCACACCTCTGTTTACACCTCACAAGGTCGTAAGGAGAATGCTATCTATGTTAGACATGGTGAGCCATTAATCTTCGGTGCAGACAATGAGTTTGGACTTGTACAAGAAGGCTTTGGCTTGAAGGTGGTTAAGATCGGTGAGAATGGTATTACTCGCGATGACATCCTCGTACATGATGCCCACTGTCAGGATAATACCTTGCAGCTGAAACTCGCAATGATGAGCAATGAGAACGGCTTCCCCGTAGCTCTCGGAGTTATTCGTGACGTTGAAGCACCTACCTATGACGCTGCTGTCAATCAGCAGATAGAGGAGGTGAAGGCACAGAAGCATTACCATACCTTTATGGAGATGCTCGAGACCAACGATATTTGGGAGGTTAAGGAATAAGAATTTAAGACAAAATATACTTGCTTAGAAAGAGGAAAAGATGTATCTTTGTGGACAACCAACCATTTAAGACATCATGAGTAGACTAACCTCATTTCTACATAGCAGGTGTACGATACAGACAAATGCCACTTCCTGGCGCACGAGTGTTGCGTTAGGAGTTGGCATTTTCTTGTTTCTTTACCTCCTACAACCATTTGGAATCAGCCAGTATCGGGGTAATACATTCCTGATGTGTCTTGGTTTTTGTGTCATGACCATCTTCGTTCAGTGGCTTTGTGCTTTCCTTTTCTTCAAAAGACCATTACGAAAAAATGTCCCAATCACCAATGGTTATGTAATTCTTTATAGTGTTGCTATTGAGTTGGCAATGGCTATCTCTATGACGCTCTATGCAGCTTTCTTCTTCCAAATGCCATTAACATGGCGGCTATTCAGTATATTTTTTTATTGGACTTTCCTTGTTTGGGTAATCGTTACAGCTATTTTTACGTTGGTAAACTATAACCGTATGTTGAATAGTAGACTGGAAGAAATGATAAAGAAGACTACAGATGAGCAGGAGGATATTCTTATTACATTGCATGATCAGAACCTGCGTGGAACCGACCTCACATTGCCTATCAACAATCTACTCTATATCGAAGCTCGAAAAAACAATGTCTGCGTATGTTATCTAAAAGAAGGTAAGATACAAAAAACCGAACTTCGTTCTACGTTGACAGCCTTGAAAGATGACCTCCCTTACGATAATATCTTTCAGTGTCACCGTTCCTTCCTTGTGAATATCAATAACATTACTTCTGCAAAAGGCAATTCTAACGGCTATCAGCTGCGCCTTTCAGGTTGTGATGACTTCATCCCTGTCTCTCGCACCTTTGTTCCCGGTCTTCGCCACTTCGTTGGTTAATATCTATCCATTAGCATGTTTTTCTATTTTTTACAAACAGCTTATTCCCTTATCAATAGATATTTGTAAACTATTTTCATACTCCTCAAAATCAATCCATGCTCTTTTGGCTTCTAAAAGACGCCTAATTGACTTGCAAAAGGTGCCCTTTTGAAGTCCAACTAACGCTCTTTTGAAGTCCAATTAAGCACCTTTTTCTTTACTGCTTTATAACCAACTGATTTCGTGTTGGTTACAAGTTTATTTTTTATCTGTATTTTTGGCCTTATTTATACCTATTTTGTTTGAAAATATGTAATGATTTTCAAGTAGTTATCTTTTGAGTTATTAAAGTAAATAAGCGGCTCTGTGTCGGCGGATGATAATAGAATAGAAAGCTGAGAAACTTAGCTATGCGTTTGTTTAATGAGCAACTTAGGTTTTTCTGTCAAAGGTATACGTAAAGCATTCATACATTTAACGGAAAAACTATTTGTATTGATTAATATGATGTGGCCGTTAGCAAAATTACTGGTTTTTCAGAGCATTTATGTTACGGTTCAATTGATAATCTCGGCATACTGCTGGCTGACAGTTTCACGCAACAATCACATCTCTTCCGTCATATCTTGTAATACTTTTGATATGTCCGTAACTTGCTCTTTCATAGGTATAAAGGTACAAAGAAAATCTGAAATACGCAAGAAAATTGAGCATCTTTATAGTCTTTATACGAAGATTTTAGAGGAAAAAATACAAACAGGTTAATACCGCTGAATGGTTACCAAATACAGTTAAAATATCAAGAAAACATTAATTTAAAAAAAAAACTTTTTTTTCATTGTTATAAATAAAAATTATTTATATATTTGTACCATACTTGCTACTATAAACAAAATAATAATTTGAGAAATACAAAAATTTCCTTATGATAATTGGCGCACTGCTGATCCAGGACATATTCATTATAAATGGCGATTAAATGATGAAGACTCATGGCATTGGTTTCGTTAAATATTAAGTAGTACAAATTTATGAAATATTTTATTTTAAAGTGGTCATCAGAAAAAAAAGCAGAACAATAAAACAAAACGAAGCTTATGGTGTCGTTTGCTGCATAAGATGATCGTTCCACTCAGTGCAAATCCTGATTTTGATGATAAAATAGAGGATGTTACTCTATGGTTTATTGAATATGACGATGTGGTAAATCATATTGCAAACAGAGAAATTGGATTTGCTAAAGATGGTAGGATTATTGTAAAAATGCCAGACGATAGAAATTATGGTTATTGGCTGGATACAAATTGCGAATTGGAAGATTTCAAAAAGATGGGTATAAATATGATAACCGAAAAAGAATTTAACGACTTATGGAATTCGGTCTATTACGATAGAGAAGCAAAAGAATTCAAGCAGACTGTTATCAAAAATGGAGACTAAAGAATGTATGCAATCTTGCCTTCACGGACATTTTGGGCAGCATCCTTTACGTTATGGATGAGAAGGGCACGAAAGTCTTCGATGCTTCATACGATGCGTGGGGGTAAGCAGACGGAAACGCTCAACACCATTGGGCCTGCACTGTGGTTGCATGGGGCATGAGATGCATAAAAAGCGGATTGGGTTTATTCCACGAATTTAGCAAATTGCAAAATAGAACAGTTCAATTTGGTAATAACCCTAACCAAGTGCATCATACATTTAGACATGTGGATGATATGGGTCTTAACAGAAACATGGTGCGAAGTTCCGTTATAAATGATTTGAAACGTATAAGTAATATTCCTGTAGGTAAACCAGTGAATAGAATAATAAATGTGTCAGGGTGACAAACTTCAATATACTGTATTCAAAAGGTTGGAGAATGGTGAATATATTTATAATATAGGTCGGATTTATGGAATATAAAAGAAAATTTTACTTCTGAGGAAGTAGCTCTTATTGCCTTTCTAGCGTCCAAAGCTCAATTCCAATTAGAAAGTAATTGGGAAAATAAATTTATCGCTTATC
>CAKMOD010000071.1 GCA_927910885.1 uncultured Prevotella sp.
TTTCGTTACTGCACCAGATGGAGAGGCTATCGTTTTCTCATGCTCGGTTACGCCCACAGCATCAACCAAGAAGAAGCAATCCTTGCTATAGGCATTAGGAGTGACATTACGCAACTGCTCATCACCAATAGTACGGACACCACGCCCTTTCATCTGTATGTACAAAGGCTCGGAAGCCACATCACGCATGAACATTACGACTTCGAGCGGTTTTATGTCTGTTCCTGTAGCTACCAGCGTACAAGTCACAGCAATACGGAAGTCCTTATCATTGCGGAACTGTCGTATCAGTTCGTTGCTATCCCCAGCAGAGTAGGTTATTTTCTGCACAAAGCGATCGTCTTCACGATTGAACACCTCTTTGGCAATCTTCACAATATTCGTAGCATGACTCTCATTCAGTGCGAATATAAGCGTTTTGGGCAGATAGTCCATATTCGCCTCACGCTGAGGGTCGGTGAACATTTCCGTATATACCGCATCACGATAAGTCTCCAAAATAAGCTTTATCTGTGCAGGATTGATAATACTCTTGTTCAGTTCCTCCCGTGTATAGTTCTTAGTTTCTTTACTTTCAACAACTTCAACTTTTCCCGTATAACGAGTTACCTTTTTCACTTTCTCGTTTTCAAGAATTGCTCCACCATTCTCTGTTACCTTTGTCTTGATACGATACACACGACCATAAACATTTACACCATCCAGAATAGACTTCTCCAAAGTATAGTTTACGATGATATTATCATTAAAGAATGCCCTTGTTTCAGGTCCCGGAGTTGCTGTCAGACCTATTAACTTAGCCTTGGAGAAATAATCAAGTACTCGTCGCCAACTACCATAAATAGAGCGGTGGCACTCGTCAATGATAATCATATCGAAGAAATCAGACGGCAGACTTGGATTTTCAGGAAACTCTCCAACACAATCCTCATCATATCCATCGTCAGCATCGTTGTCTTCAATCTCTTCGCCTTTCAGCAAGGAGAATAGTCGCTGTATGGTGGAAATAACAACACTGCTGCCATTTGGAATCTTCGCAGACTTCAGACGATTGACCGTAAAGATGCTGTTGAAAGGGTCACCATTCTCCGTCAATCGGAAAGTGCCAAACTCGCTTTCAGCTTGCTTGCCCAGATTGTTTCTGTCGACCAAGAACAAGACACGTCGCATAGGGGTAAAAGACAACATACGATAGGCTGCAAGACAGGCGGTATAGGTCTTTCCTGCACCTGTGGCAAGTACCATCAGCGCACGTGATTCACCAGATCGAAAACTCTTCTCCAGTTCGGTGATGGCTTCATACTGACAACCACGTAGTCCCTTAGGGCTAAGTGTTGGCAATCCCACATAATCATCCTGAAGTCCTAACATCTTGGTAACTTCCCACGGAGAGTGAATCTTACTGCAATACTCAAAGGCAGCATCGCTCTTACGAGTATCGTAAAACATCATCTCCTTGCTGTTGGCAACGTATGCGAGAGGAAGGGGGATTTTAGGAAACCACGCCTGACACCATGAGGGACAACGACGCGTATAAAGTGTGGCTTGTTCCTTTACGACATCTGAATTTATGTCGACCTCAACTCGTTTAGCTTCTAATATTCCAACAGCCTTTCCATTAAGAAAGAGTAGATAATCAGCCTCTCGATTACCTTTCAAGAGCCCCTCTCTTATGGCAACAGCAGTCATGTTAGGAGCATAACCGCTTCTATCCACTACTTTCCAGCCTGCTTCTTCAAACATACTGTCTATGACAACACGTGCCTTTTCTTCTGGTAGCATATCGTAACGTTCTTATAATTCCATATTATGAGAAGTTCTTATAGCTATACAAGTACTTCTAAATGAAAACAGCCATTATAACTGCAAAGGTAGTGTTTTTAGACAGAATGACATAATTATTTTTAGACAGAATGACATAAAGACAAGAAAAGACAAAGTAAAGACATGATAACAGGGGAACAGAAGACAGAATGACAAAAAAGACAAAAAAACACATAACATAGAAAAGCCCCTCTCGTAAGGAAAGAATAACCTCTCCCCCCTTCAGTTGGTGGAAAGAAACATGTAAATAGTAAGCAGTTATAAATTATGACGCACTGATGTGAACTCCGTTCGAATTATTATAAAACATTCTCTCACGGATAAACAGATTGAATGCGCGTACAGAGACCTAAAGGTCGAAGATGGCACAGATTTCCTGTTAGTAAATTCATGATAAACTCGTCACTTATTCATCTTCAGGGATTATATAGACAAAAAAGGAGTTAGGAAAAATTACCCAACTCCTTTTCTATTTTTATCAACTAATTTTTGGTGATTTATAAGCTGATGTCTGATACCAATTCGTATCATGCTTATATCTTGATACCGCTATAGACGGACTGATACCATGCCGTTTAGCCTCTTTTGCTATAACACTGACAACCTTATGCGGAGACAAAATTTTACAGCCTGCCCCGATAATTTTATTCCATACATCATCAGGAATGAGTTGCTGCCTTGCAAAGTCATTAGCTTCTTTTTCGCGTGGATCTTTAGAATACAGAGTACCTTCTGTAGATATAAACGCCTGATTATCTTCTGAAAGGTGCCTTTCAATATGACACAACTCATGAAGAACATCAAAAGCTAACTTATCCATATCATTATAACGATAAGTAACCGTGATTACTGGACAGCCATCTACCATTGTAGAATAAGCATCAACAGGTGTTTTATCTAACTTCTCAACATTAAGATAGGCAATTCCATACTTATTAAGACAGTCCTTTATACCTTGTATAGAAAGTGTACCGTTATTCGCCATATGTGCTATCTCACTTGCTGCCTTCAATCCGTTTCCCTTTTGATACTTCTTATCTATTGTTGCACGTGATATTTCCAGCCAATTAAGAATAAGCCAAGTTTGCATATTTTTCTCATCAATGTGTACTTTCTCACTATGCTTGTAACGGCCAACTACCTGCAGACTCAACTCTTTAGATGACCGCAAATCAAAAGCGAATAATGCTTTTAATTTCGTTACTCTCTCAAGACATGGAAGATGTGACAAGTCTAACCTCTTATAAAGCTGCTTCAAATTAAAAATACTCGCACACGTATCTTCGTATTCACGAGCTTCTTGTTCTTCGCTTTGTTTTACATCCACAGCTTTACTGTCATATATAAAGCCACTATGCAAGTTCATCCAAGTCTTATAGGGTATTCCTAAATGACGCTCTAATTTCATTGCTAAATCATCATTCAGGTTTCGTTTACCGCGTATAAAGGCATTCAGATGAGTTGCCTGCACACCTATCTGCTTTGCAAAATCCTTTTGCTTGATGCCACGTTCCTGCAACTCTTCACGCAAGATTTCTCCTGGGTGGATTGCCCTAACAGGAACTAATCTGTTATTTCTTGTTGCCATAATGTGTACTATCAATTTCTATTAATTCTACTTCAATGCCGTCGTCCGTTTCCGAAAACAGCAGCCGCTCAACCAATCCGTTTACAAGACGTACAGAGCTGATAGGCTTATCCTTTTGATATTTGAGTTTCTCATAGTGTAAAAAGCTAAATACTTTTAGTTCTTCTGTTGACTCTACGTTATACAGCGTATTAACAACACGGACATAGCCATCTATCAAGCGTTTGTTCTTACAAAGTTTCTTGTATTTCTTATCATTGGTTTTACCGGTTACATATAATTCAGACAAGGCTTCTTCCTTGAAAATTATATTCATGCGGTGAAATGTATCAATTATATAGTGCAAAGATAGAGTAAAATTACCAAAGATGGTAATTTGAGAATAACATTAACACTTTTTATAAGTATATTTATCCCATATCGTCCAGTAGAGCCTAATGACTTATATGGGTTTAACCCAAGAATACAAAAAGAGCCGCAAGGATACGGCTCTATATAAAGTAGGACGGCTGCGGAGCTTGAAGTTATCGTACTTATATGCAGACTCTCATCCTACTGCAAAGATACAAGTAAAAAGTCCCTGAAGCAAGTCGCATAATCGTTTTCGCAAAGTTTCCCTTTCTGATATCAAACCTACAATACTCCTTAACCGACCAGCTACTTGCGTAGAGATGTCATAAAAATACAACAGCCAAGGACTAATCCTTGACTGAGGAACTCCAGCTTCGCGGGCTGGTCGCAGTGGTCATATCTCCCACAGCACAAAGATAAATATTATTTTTTTAATAACAAAATAATAACGAACAAAACAGACAGAAGATACAAAGGGAGACAGAGTAACAGGAGGACAAAGACAGAGTAACAGAAAGACATGGGAAGACAGAATGACAGAATGTACATAATGAACGCTTTTCTGTTATCTTATTTTTTTTCCTCTGTTACTCTGTCTTCTTTACAAGCAACCAGTTAACTTGTCAACCAGTTAACTTGTCAACTCGTCCTTCTGTTACTCTGTCCCCCTTTTAGTTCACTCAGCCTTGCGAACTGCGCATCATATCTTGTTTCTTTTGATGCGGGTTTAATCATTGATGCATGGAGGTTACCGCTGGAGAGTTTGGTTGTATCGATGTCTACAGAGACATATAAGTCTTTACCCGCTACATTCTTGTAGCGGTCGGCTTCTAACTCGTCAGCAGCCTTTATTGTGCACGTTTCCTTGACTGAAAAGAGGTGCTGGTCGTTATCGCTACGATGATGAAAGAGTACATAACCAATATTACTAAGGTTTTCCACAATATCCATACTCTCTACAGTCATCTTAATAGCAATAGCCAGTTTACCATGAGAGAAATTAGCTGACTTAGTCGCATATTTCTCCATCATCACCATCAATACGCCCTTACGACCATGAACAGCCTCAGAACTATTTTGAGCCTTCTCGCCACTCAACACGGACGTTGGATTCTTTCCTAACGGACATTCTACCACATAATAGTCTTTCTGCAGTTTATCCAGTAAATCTTTATTTTCTGACTCTTTTTGCTTATCCAACGCCAATGAGAGGTAGTTGGTGTCATCAAAGGGACGATACACCTTTCCCAACAACTCTTGGAAGTTCTCACGTAAATATTTCTCATGATTCAATCCTGGCTTCGGTGTCATGGCATAGAACCTGTATTTCTCTTCTAATGCAGCTTGTATCTTCTCTCTAAAGAGTTCACGCACTTTCTGCTTCCATTGTGCCTTCTGGTGTGCATTTTCTCTCGCATAAAGCGAAACAACGTAGAGGAAGTTTACATCGTAGTGATAGACTAACAGCGTATCACGATCAAAAAGACGATTCTCAAAATGACGAGAGAGGAAAGTGTTATTCTCACGGTTTGTGGTCGAAACATTATCGGCATACGACAACTTTTCATCCATCTTCGCACTGATAAAGAAGTTCGGAATGATGTTATATCCCTCCGTCAGTTCATCCCTGTATTTCGGATGTCTTTTCTGTAACTCAACGTTCTCCTTACTTTCATCTAAAAAGAGGTTGAGATTCCACTGTATCACGTTACGGGCGTAAGTAAACTGCTTATAGACAGACTCGTCTGAAATCTTATTACCAATCTTATAATACTTACTGTCGCCAATATAATAAATCGGTTTATCTTCCTCGTTGTTCGTGAGATTACGGTAACTATAAATATGGTCTACCCGCTTACCGTCATCTTGATCTTTCAGCCCTCGTGGCGGCTCCTTATCGCCTATCAGCTCATCGATAATGGCTTCAAAAACAATGTTGAAACTCTTTACCAATAGGTATTCTCGCTGTTCTGCTACGATATGAATCTGATGTGCCTTATCAAAGAAAGCATAGCACAACTCCCACAACCGCAACTGTATATCTGAGAAGTAACGATACTTTATTTGTTTCAATCGACGCTTTCCATAACCCTTCAAATAATGTTCAAACTTTCGTCCTTTTATCAGTTCAAAGCCCAGCGAGATATCAACAGGGAAACCGTATGTCTCACTGATATGATTAAGGATTGAGAAGTAAATTATAATCAACTCCTCGTCGGTATTTATTTGTCGCTTCTTGTTCACAGGGTTAAGATAAACAGGGACATCATCTTGCACCCATGCCGTAGAACGAGAGATAGTACGTGTCCAATTAATCTTATTATAGCCTGAATGAAGATTGCGTAGTATGGTTGTAAAGAAACTATGATGTTCCTTGTTAAACCGCAAGAGTGAGAGTAGTATATCAAGGAAAGTATTACTCAATACTCGCTTGCCCTTACCCATCTCGGCTATCTTCCTGTGTAAAACAATGCCACTATTGGGATTACTCTTATTGAATACCTCTATAGCACGATATATCCACACGGCAAACTCATAGATAAAGCTACGCTCTTCTGATGATAGCTCCGTGCAGTTGTCGAGGTCGATAATATCGTGCGGATCTAATCGAGAGAATACTTTATTCTCCTCGTTCACTAATACCTTAGGAAGAATAAAGACACAATCTCTTAGCTGCGGATTATAATAGTAGCCTACATAACCCACACTTATCTCGCCCCCCACATTCTCCAATGAACTTAGTTCGTGCAACACATCACGCACTGCACTGGCTCGATAGCAATATCCTTCTATGATGACTCTCACGCCTCGTCTTCCTCTGCTGTTATTTCCTCTATTGTTACGTCCGCAGCATCAACCGTCTTTAGCTTCAAATTGCTTAAGAACCGTGCGATAAGACGCTCATTAACATCCTTGCCACCTTCGGTTTCATAGAACATCGGGTACTTCATCTCCTTACCATCTTCCGTCTGAAACTCATCATCGCTGAAGCCATAATCCTTAAATACATCGTTCCAAAGATAGAACAACACCTTACCCACAAAGGTCTTTGCCGTAATCGTGTGCCCATCGGCTGGCTTGACAAAGAAATAACCGAGTTTCTTGTCTTCGCTGTCAGTGATACTGCCAATCTTCTCATTCACAGCATTCAAGAACTCCCACCAGTCCCATTCCTGTCCATCAGCAGCTATAACCCAGCCTTTCTCTTCATTGCGAATAGGCACATACTCCCACTCCCATCTGCGCTTAAATGCACTGTCGATAGGGAACAGACTCTGGTCGCTGGTGTTCATCGTGGCAAGGATATAGAGGTTTGATGGTAAGCAGAGCTCACCATTCTTGATACCTTCGCTCTCACCTCCCAACACTGTTTCTAAGTAAGTTTTTATATCTGTGTCTGCCTTAATACTATAATCCGACCTCCCGTCATCACCTCTATCCAAAAGTTGGAATAAGTCTCCAAATATCTGGGCACAATTACCTCTGTTTATCTCCTCAATAACAAGATAAACATTCTCATCTGTTTGATAAGCACGCACATAGGCATTTAGAAAGGCTTGCGGAATAAAGTTATAAGCGATGCGCTTTTCTTCTATCTGCGCTCCCGTACTACTTTCATAATGTGGAACGACCTCCATCGTCGGCTTATAGGCACCTACAAAGGTAGAGTAATCACTATCGGGATGGAATGTGGTACGGAAAATATTTTCATTAGGAATATTATTCCCTGCCAAAACCCTCTTTATACCGCATGACTTACCTGTGCCTGGCGCACCATAGAAGATTTGCTGGAGGGAGAGACCAGTGAAACATTTTTGAGGCTTAGAACGATTGTTTGATAGACCTATATTTAATTGCTGTACCTTTCTTTTTTTGAGAACAAACGTGTTGTTATCAAACTCAGCTTTATAATTAGGTAAATAAGTATTATTAATTGCGTTTATAAAAGCTTTTGCACCTTCAGTTGTCTGTTCCTTAAGGAAATAATATTTTTTACCAGCATATTCCCAAACTATTGATGTATCGCAGTCATTAGCTCTTCTTGGATCATCATTTTTATCTTGAACATCCTTTAATTTACCGATATTACAGCCAGATACACCAATAGTCTTAGTATTTATATTAAAATCTATCATAGACATGTTTTCATCAAACATTAAAAGCTCTTTAACTGTAAGGCATAAAAACTCTACAACTTTAGAACTCTCTACGATAATTTCATAATCATCGATAAACTCTGGTAAATTGTCAACTACATTCAGCAGGATTTGAGTAGCTTCAGGATTTGTGGACAAATATTTACACATTTCCGCAACATAACCTTGAGAAGCATTCACAAGATTGCAGATAGATAAGATTGGAGAGTAATAATAGTCTCCTCTATCGATTGTTTTTCCTCCTCGCCACCATTTGTAGTCAGATAAGAAATTTATGACATTATCTTTCTCTACTATAAGTTCTGACTTAGAATTTATAAGCGTCTCTGCATACGCCCTATTATCTTTGCAGTCTATTATTTCTTTCTTTGTTAAATTACTTTTAACCAAGTCTGCATATTTTTTTAGTTCAGTGTATAATGGAACACAAATTGCAGCAAAATACCACAGTTGGTTAGGGAAGTAAATATCTATTGTCGACGAAACTATAAAGCTGTATTGTTGATAGACAATTTTGTTATTCTCTATTCTGCGCGTTAGACGTTTAAAGGCATCAGGTAAAACACAATCAAGGCTTAACTGTTGTTTCTTATCTGCAATAAGTTGAGCCAATTCTTTTTCTAAATTAGATAGGTCTTTTAACATAGTTATAATAATTGTTTCATTATTTCTTGTGCAATTCTCTTTATAACAGGAATAGCAACACTATTACCAAATTGATGATATGCTTCTTTTTTAGACACAACAATCTTAAATTCTGGATTGCTGTCATTATAGTTTTGGTTGTTTTCACATTCGGGATACTCCCAACCATTTCCTAAAATTCTATATCCTTGAAGCCTCCCAGCTTCTACTGGTGTAAGCCTTCGTGGGTTCATTTTTCTATCAGATTGATCTATAAGAATCTCACTTCCGTCTTTCCAATAACGTGCAGAGATAGTACTTGTATAAACACTGTCTCCATAGAATTTAGAATACCCGAAGCCCTTACCATTTTGACGGTTCCTTTCTTTTCGTGTCTGATGCCCAAGCCACATTCTGTCACTTATCGTAAACTTATCCCTTTCTTCTGACTGAGGTTCAAATATATCAGATACTTTTGTAGGAACAGTCCCTTCCTTAACCTTACTCTTATCGAATATAGTATTTCCCTCTACATCAATACCGTAAGGGAATTTGAAATGGTCAACATTAATAAGCTCCTTATACCATGCAATAATAAATAATCGCTCCCTGTTTTGTGGAACTCCAAAATACTTTGCATTTAGTACATCATAAGAATAATTGTAGCCAAGCTCATCAAGGGTTGCTAAAATCACCTTAAGCGTATTACCTTTACCATGTGTTTTCAGTCCACGCACATTTTCTAAAAATAAGACCTTAGGAGGATAGCCACTTTTAATCTTTTCTTTTACAATATTTGCAATGTTGAAAAACAAGGTCCCACGTGTATCTTCAAAACCTTTTTTAAACCCTGCAACAGAAAATGGTTGACATGGAAATCCACCACAGCATATATCAAAGTTAGGTATTTTCTCCGTATCAGCTTCTGTAATATCTTCATTGAAATATAAATATTGACCTTCTTCATCTTTATCAAATAATGAAGGTTCTATTTCCTTAAAGTTCTCTTCATAAGAGATCCGAGCATACTTATTCAATTCACTTGCAAACACACACCGTGCGCCAACACTGTGCATTGCTATATGAAATCCCCCAATGCCTGCAAATAAATCAATAAATGTATATTTTTTATTCTTTAGATTCATTTTGATGACATTTGGTTTTATAACTATAATATAAATTATTGCTACATAACTTAATATATAATGCATTATACATACTCACTGCAAAGATAATCATTTTCAGACAGAATGACAAATAAAGACAGAAAAAACAAAGTAATACAAAGACAAGGGAACGGAAGACGGAAGGACAGAAAGGACAGAAAAAACGAATGACAAAGAAAAGCCCCTCCCCCAGCCCCTCCCCCATAGGGAGGGGAGTG
>CAKMOD010000072.1 GCA_927910885.1 uncultured Prevotella sp.
TTCATCCTCCGACACAGAGAACCTTTTCATTTTAACGCATTGAAAAGTTGGCTAGATAAGATACTGAAAATCATTACACAATTTCTTGTAAAAGCTAAAAAATAAAATGGGAAAACACGTGTAAAAGGCAAGCTTACAACCTGCAGTTAATCAATTACTTATAAAGGTGTACAAGAAAGGTGCTTAATTGGACTTCAAAAGGGCGTTAATAAGACCTCTAAAGAGCATCTTTTACAAGCCAATTGGGCGTTAATTGCAAGCTATTTGGGGGTCTTTACAAAATCGATGTATGAAAAATTTGGACATTGCTACCTCTCTTAAGATAGTAAGGATATAAAGACTTACTTATATAGGAATGCTTACCATATTGTGACACATTTTGAAGTCCAATTAAGCACCTTTTCTTGTACACCTTTATAACTAATTGATTAACTGCAGGTTGTAAGCTTGCCTTTTACACGTGTTTTCCCATTTTATTTTTTAGCTTTTACAAGAAATTGTGTAATGATTTTTCAGTATCTTATCTGCCAACTTTCAATGCGTTAAAATGAAAAGGTTCTCTGTGTCGGAGGATGAATAAATACACAGTCTTAACTATCTTTTTGTTTAATGAATACCTTTGGTTCTTCCATTAAAGCAATACAAACAGTGCTATGCATTTGATGGAAGAGCCCTTTCAATCTACTTATACATACTCTTCTCCTTGTAGGAAGACTCGTTTTATAATAGGTGTTGTATAAGCGTATGGGACAAATTCAATAGATGGAATTTTATCTGTAATGAAGAAGTTGGCAACTTTTCCACGTGTGATAGAGCCATACTCTTTACTTAACCCCATAGCACATGCTCCATTCAAGGTTGCAGCATTGATCGCTTCTGCTGGCATTAGGCGCATCTTGATACAGCCAAGAGAAATGATAAACTTCATATCTCCTGATGGGGTAGAGCCTGGGTTATAATCACTTGCAAGGGCGAGTGGCAGTCCTTTGTCTATCATCTTTCGACCTAAGGCAAAAGGTAAGTTGAGGAAGAAGGAGGTTCCAGGAAGTGCAGTCGGCATAGTTTCGCTATTCTTTAGAATCTCTATCTCTTCTTCAGTCATACTCTCTAAGTGGTCAACTGACAGTGCGTTATATTTTACACCAACCTCAACACCACCAGATGATTCCAATTCATCAGCATGAATCTTTGGTCGCATACCATATTCTGCACCAGCTTTTAGAATACGTGCGGTCTCTTCTGGTGTGAAGAAGCCTGTATCACAGAAGACATCAATGAACTCAGCAAGTTTTTCTGCACCCACAGCTGGTATCATTTCGTTGATAATCAAATCAACGTATGCATCTTGTCTTCCTTTATATTCACGTGAAACTGCATGAGCACCGAGGAATGTTGCTACGACTTTCAGGCGTGTTGTCTCTTTGATACGACGGATAACACGAAGCATTTTCAATTCGTCTTCTGTATTTAGTCCATAGCCGCTCTTTATCTCCACACAGCCAGTTCCTTTCCTAATAATCTCATCAACACGCTTCATAGCCTGCTGATAGAGTTCGTCTTCGTTTAATTCATGGAGTCGATCAGCCGAGTTAAGGATACCACCACCACGTTTTGCAATTTCCGCATAGCTAAGTCCACGAATTTTATCAACAAACTCTTGTTCTCGGCTACCGGCAAAGACAATGTGGGTATGAGAGTCACACCATGAAGGAAGAATAGTTCCTCCTTCTGCATCTACAATCTTCTCGTTTCCAGAAGCTGGTGGACAATTAGTCATCTTACCATAATCAGCAAAGCGTCCGTCCTCTATAACGAGGTAAGCATCTGACAGCGTGTGAAGTTCTGCCATCTCTTTCCCTTTAAGGCATAGCTTTCCGTCGTGGTCTATACCAGCAAGTAAACCGATGTTTTTAATTATTAGTCTTTTCATTTCAAGTCTTTTCTCTAATCTATGAAAGTGTGAGGATATAGGATATCAAAAGAAAAGAGGTTGTATCAAAATTGTAGATAATCTTGATACAACCCCTTTATGACTTACTTATTTACGCAAGAATTCAACTGACTTGGCAATGTGTGGTGCCATAAACTCGTCTGTGTCGATGAAAGGAACGTTCTCACGATAAGCCTTGTGGATAGCTTCTATAGTAGGAGAAGACTTCAATGGGCGACGGAATTCAAGTGCTTGTGCAGCATTGAAGAGTTCGATAGCAAGTACACGCTCTGTGTTTAATACTACTTGATAGAGCTTTGTTGCAGCGTTGGCACCCATACTAACATGGTCTTCTTGTCCTTGTGAAGATGGAATACTATCGACAGATGCAGGTGTACAATAAGTCTTACTCTGGCTAACGATAGATGCTGCTGTGTACTGTGGAATCATAAAACCACTGTTTACACCAGGCTTAGCCACGAGGAAACTTGGTAGGTTACGAGTACCAGACACGAGCTTATAGATACGACGCTCAGAGATATTACTCAGTTCGCATAGCGCAATAGCAAGGAAGTCCATTGGCTGTGCGATAGGTTCTCCGTGGAAGTTGCCTGCCGAGATGACAAGGTCTTCATCAGGACAAACTGTTGGATTATCTGTTGCTGCATTCACTTCAATGTCTACGACAGACTTAACGTATGCAATCGTGTCCTTTGATGCACCATGTACCTGTGGCATACAACGGAATGAATAAGGGTCTTGTACGTTGACCTTAGGCTGTTTGATAAGCTCACTACCTTCTAATAGTTCTCTTATTCGTGCTGCAGTGTCAATCTGTCCCTTGTGATGACGAACAGCGTGAACAGCATGTGTGAATGGTTCAATACGTCCGTCGTATGCTTCAAGAGACATTGTACCAATGATATCAGCCCACTCGCTCAATCGTTCACTTTGCAGGAGTGCCCATACAGCAAAGGCATTCATGTTCTGTGTACCATTGAGTAGAGCAAGTCCTTCCTTTGAAACGAGTTCTATGATGTCCCATTCCATCTTCTTTAGGATGTCATCACCTGAGTAGATGTCGCCATTGTATTCAACTTCACCCATACCAATAAGTGGCAAACAAAGGTGAGCCAAAGGAACGAGGTCGCCTGATGCGCCGAGCGAACCTTGCATATATACAATAGGATAGATGTCGTTGTTGAAGAAATCTATCAGTCGCTCGACAGTCTTCAGCTGGCAAGCAGAATAGCCGTAGCTGAGTGACTGAATCTTGAGCAGCAACATTATCTTTACAATCTCATTGGGAACGCGATCGCCCACACCACAAGCATGAGACATTACAAGGTTCTTCTGCAATTGTGAAAGGCTGTCCTTGTCAATAGATATCTTACAGAGAGAGCCGAAACCAGTTGTCACACCATAGATAGGTGTTTCTGACTCTTTAATCTTATTATCGAGATACTCTCTACAACGGATAATGCGTTGACGTGCATCTTCAGAAAGTTCAAGTTTTGTGCCGTTCTTGATTATCTCACCAATCTGCTCAATAGACAGATGTTCGGCACTAATCTGATGAATTTTGTTCATAGTTTTACGGATTAGTATAATAGATTTAATTGATTAAAAAGCAGTGTTGATAACGTCATCATCAACGAAGTTAGGGAGTGTAACACACAGTCCCGGTGTACGTTCCATCTCTCTACGTATGGCATCAATAGAACCCGTGTTGCGTGCCCAACTACGACGTGCAATACCATTGTTGACATCCCAAAGAAGCATCTGACAGATGTGGCGGTCGGAGTCTTCGCTACCATCAATCACCATACCGAAGCCACCATTGATAACTTCTCCCCAGCCAACACCGCCACCATTGTGGATAGATACCCATGTTGCACCACGGAAAGAGTCGCCGATAACATTCTGTACAGCCATGTCAGCGCAGAACTGTGAGCCATCATATATATTAGAAGTCTCACGGAAAGGAGAGTCTGTTCCCGACACATCATGGTGATCACGCCCCAGAACGATAGGTCGAGAGATATCTCCCCTACGTATTGCTTCATTGAAAGCCAAGGCAATCTTGGTGCGTCCTTCTGAGTCTGCATAAAGAATACGAGCCTGTGAACCAACAACCAAATGATTCTTTCCTGCCTCTTTAATCCAATGGATATTGTCATCAAGCTGGCCGATAATATCTGGAGTTGCAGTCTTACGTATTTCCTCTAAGACCTCTGTTGCAATGCGGTCGGATATTTCCAAATCCTTAGGGTCACCAGAAGAGCAAACCCAACGGAATGGTCCAAAGCCATAATCGAAGAACATTGGTCCCATAATATCTTGTACATAAGAAGGATAACGGAACTTGCCATCAGCCTTCATGATGTCCGCTCCCGCACGACTTGACTCTAAAAGGAAAGCATTACCATAGTCGAAAAAGTACATACCCTTATCTGTCAACTTATTGATAGCTGCTACTTGGCGACGTAAAGACTCCTGAACTTTTTCTTTGAATAGCTCTGGCTCTTCTGCCATCATACGCTTAGACTCTTCCAAAGAAAGACCTACAGGGTAATAACCACCAGCCCATGGGTTATGGAGTGAGGTTTGGTCACTTCCTAAGTCAACGTGAATGTCTTCTGCTGCTAAGCGTTCCCAAAGGTCAACAACATTACCAACATAAGCCATAGAGACTGTACGTTTTTCCTCAACAGCCTTCAATGCTGCAGGGATAAGTTCGTCAAGTGAGGTGTGCAACTCGTCAACCCAGCCTTGGTCATAACGCTTCTGTGCTGCCAATGGATTGATTTCTGCTGTAATACTTACTACACCAGCAATGTTACCAGCCTTAGGTTGAGCACCAGACATACCTCCTAAGCCAGAAGTAATGAAGAGCATACCTTTTATACTGGTCTCTCCAGCCTTCAATCGTTTGCGCGCTGCATTTAGAACGGTGATAGTTGTACCATGAACGATACCTTGTGGACCGATATACATATAGGAACCTGCAGTCATCTGTCCATACTGACTTACACCCAAGGCATTGTCTCGTTCCCAATCGTCAGGCTTAGAATAGTTAGGTATTACCATACCATTCGTTACTACTACACGTGGAGCATTCTTATGAGAAGGGAAGAGTCCGAGTGGATGACCAGAATACATCACCAATGTTTGTTCATCGGTCATCTCGCTCAAATACTTCATTACCAATCGATATTGTGCCCAATTCTGGAATACAGCACCATTACCACCGTATGTAATAAGTTCATGAGGATGCTGTGCAACAGCCTTGTCAAGGTTGTTCTGAATCATCATCATGATTGCTGCTGCCTGTTTTGAATTATGAGGATATTCGTCGATTGGGCGAGCATACATCTCGTATGTTGGGCGGAAACGGTACATATAAATACGACCATATTGACGTAATTCCTCTGCAAACTCTGGTGCTAATGTCTCATGGAACTTCTTTGGGAAGTAACGTAAAGCATTGCGTAGCGCAAGTTTCTTCTCTTCTTGTGTGAGAATGTCCTTACGTTTTGGCGCGTGATTGATAGAAGGGTCGTATGCTTGTGGCTCAGGTAAAGTGTCAGCTATACCTGTGCGAATGTCTTTAATAAATTCTTCTTTTGTCATAGTTACTTAATAGATTTATTTTGGGTTGTAGTTATTTGATTTGCTTTCAAGCGTAAAGTGAAATTGTTAAAGCATATAGCTGTTTAGCTATCATTATATATCTATTATCTTAGAGATAGTTTAATCGGGCAGGCAAGGTATGCCTGCCCTCACTATTGATATATCATTAATCTCGTTAATAGATAGCTAAAGTGTTGTATATCTCATTGTTTATAAGTAGTATATCTCTTATAAGGTGAAGAAATACATTATAGCTTAGCCTCAACTATCTTCATAATCTCTACCTCTGCTTCATTAGCTTTTGCAATCAGTTCGTTTGCCTCGGCAACTAAACGTTCTGCAGTTTCTTTATCTTTTAAGCCAGAAGCATTAATCTTCACGTTCAAACCAGCACCGAGTACAGCAGCACGAGCAGCCAATACACCAACACCAGCGTCTGAAACACTGTTAGGATTACCTTCTTCAGCCATTGCACGGCAAAGTTCAAACACCTTGTATGAAGCCTTCATCGTGTGCAAAGGAACTTCTGTTGCGAAAAGTGTTGCTTCTTGTATTGCCTGAGAACGTGCAGCCTTTTCTTCATCAGTACCCTTAGGAAGACCGAAGGCAGACATGATGCGATTGAAAGCTTCTGTATCTTCATCAACGAGTACCATTAGTTCAGCTTGTATTGCCTGACCTTTTTCAGCCCAATTGCTGAACTCTTCCCAGCGTGCATCCCATCCTGCCTTATGGCTGGAAAGATTGGCAACCATCGTGCCTAAGGCAGCACCTAAAGCTCCCATATAAGCAGAGATCGTACCGCCTCCAGGTGCTGGAGATTCACGTGAAGTCTCATTAGCAAACTCTTTGACAGTCAAATCAATGAGTTTTAGAGTCTTATCGGCATCTTCCAACAGATATTCAATCACCTTTTCACGTGGATTAAATGGCTTCAAGTCGTCTAAGCCCATTGACATAATGGCAATCTTGATGATGTCTTCTTCTGGAATACCTGTTGAACGTTGCTGCTTCTTTAGGAAATAAGTTCCAGCTTCAAGGAGTGTCCGTTTAGGAATAAGACCTACTATTTCAGTACCAGTCACGCGTATTCCTCGGTTCTGTGCACAGCGACAAACCTCATCAAAGGCAATGTGGAGGGGTGTGATATTGATGTCAGTTATATTCATTGACACCTGTGCTATTCCATATTCATCAATGAACCAGCCGATAGCCTTTGTAGCTTTTAACGTACCCGGTTGCATGATGACCTCGCCCTTTTCGTTCTTCATTGGCTTACCCACAGGCGAACCACCTTCACGCATTGGACGCCCCTTTTCTCTTACATCAAATGCTATTGCATTGGCACGACGTGTAGAGGTTGTGTTGAGGTTGAAGTTTGTTGCAATCAAGAAGTCGCGTGCACCGACAGCTGTACAGCCTGTTCGTGCTAATTGTTCATCCCATTCACGTGCACCATAATCAGGTGCCTCTGCTGCTTCTGACATACGCTGTGGAAGTCCTTCATACTCTCCCTTACGGCAAATAGCAAGATTCTTACGTTCAGGAGTCTTGGCAGCAGCTTCATAGCAGTAGCAAGGAACCTGTAACTCATTAGCGATTCGCTCAGCTAGCTGACGTGCCAATGCTGCACATTCCTCCAAAGTGATGCCAGCCACAGGGATAAGAGGGCAAACATCCGTTGCACCCATACGAGGGTGAGCACCATGATGCTGTCGCATATCAATAAGCTGTGTTGCCTTTTTTACGCAGCGGAAAGCAGCCTCAACAACTACTGATGGCTCACCAACGAAGGTTACAACCGTGCGATTAGTTGCTTCTCCTGGGTCAACATCCAGTAATTTAACACCTTTAACGCGTTCTACTTCATCAGTAATCTGTTTGATTACATCTTTGTTTCGTCCTTCACTAAAATTAGGAACACACTCGATGATTTGTTTTTCTCGTGCCATATATAATTAATATAGATTTAAACAATGATTGTTTAGGGTTTCGAGTGTAAAAATACAAATTAGTTTTTGTAAATCAAAACTTTTAATGCAAAACTATTTAAACAAACTTTAGATACCATCATTTGACAAAGTAATGGAAGATAATCGTATTAGAAATAGGTTTATAAAAACAGTTGTTAGACATAAAAATAGGAGAGATTAGAAGGTGAAAAATGGTTTTTTCTAAAATATAGAGTGATAAAAAGCCATTATATAATAAGGTACACAGAGCGATTCTATGTTTCTTGCTGAAAGCTTAGAATCGCTCTATGCGATATTTCTTAAAACTTTAAACGTATGTAGTAAACTTTATTACTCCAAAACTCCTGAATGCTATTTTGTCCGATTTTTCACATATTGTTTTTGAAAGACCACCAAATGGCTTGCTACTAACGCCCAATTGGCTTGCAAAAGATGCCCTTTTGAGGTCTTACTAACGCCCTTTTGAAGCCTTACTAAGCACCTTTTAAAATCCCCCCTTTGCAACTGTTTGATAACAAAACAACTTACGTGTGTGTTAAAATAACTTGCTCTTAAGCTATTTTCCCACCTTTTCTTTGGTTGTTTTGTCAATATATTTCTTTCCTTTTTGGTATAAATCTCACACGGAGCAACAGAGGTTCCGACGTTGTACGGAGCAAAGGAGTATAACTGCAATGTTTATTGGAAGACAACAAAAGAGTTATTCTTTTAGCCTAAACTATCGTCCTTCGTCAACGATAGGGTATAGTTCTACGAACTCCCCTTGGTGCTTTTTACCATCATTGATGACCTCTGTTATTTTCTCACTGACAACATCAATCGAGTGAGAACCAGGTCCTGTATAATGATTATTTAAGTCGGTTGTTGTAGCACCAGGGTGAATATTGAAAATCTCAACAGGTATATTGTTCTTTTCAAACTCCATAGCCATAATGCTGGTCATTGCATTCTGTGCTGCTTTACTGGCTACGTAAGCCATCGGGTGCCAGTAAGGACTCACTTCAGATGGTACGGTTATGTTCACAATTCGTCCTTTGTTTGCAGAGAGTAATGGGATAAGAGCCTTTGTCAAGCAGAATGTTCCGACGTAGTTTACCTGTACTGTATCTGTCACATCTTGTAACTCTGATTCGTAACTTGGAACTTCCATATCACCAGGAATACCTGCATTGTTAACCAACAGTTCTAAGTCATAATACTTCTCTTTTACTTCTTTTGCTGTTTCCTCCAAAGAAGCATTGTCAGAGAGATTAACATATTGCCAGTCAATCACGTCAACACCCTCAGCTCTCAATGATTTCATCGCTTCTTCGGCACGCTCACTATTGCGCGCACCAACAATTACCTGCCAGCCACTTTTGCCTAAAAACTTACAGATGCCATAGCCAATACCTTTGTTAGCACCTGTTACCAATACTTTTGCCATATTTATTTTTTATGTTTATCAGTGTGATACTTTTATATGCAAAGATACATTATTTTGTTGAGAGAATTATCTTTAATGTTGATATATAATTACATAAAAGAGCTTATTCTGTATATAATTACAATGTGTGTGTTCCTTGCTTTGGTCATCATATAGCTTTATCTCTTTCTTATACAGTTTTTTTTACGTACCTTTGCAGTGATAATTCGTCTATTTTTAATATTAATAGTATAATCTAATGAAGTTATTTAGACCAATGCTCCTTGCTATGATGGCAGGATTCTTACTTTCTTCTTGTATTAAGGAAGAAGCGTTAAATGCGGAAGCAGATATTACAGAAGTTACGGTTGATGGGACAACACTGGTCCGTAAGCCTGTTATCACGAATAATGAAGTACTCTTCTATGTTAATGGTTGGGAAGACTTAACTAATTTGGCTCCAAAGTTTAATCTCACTGAAGGTGCAAAGATTGAGCCTGAGAGTGGTACGGCATTAGACTTTACACAGCCTCAGAGCTATACTGTGACTTCACAAGATGGTCAGTGGAAGAAGACTTATAAGGTGTCATTTGTAAGTAATGATGTTGCAACTGATTACCATTTGAGACGCTTAAGGTTGATTCTACCAGTAAGTATCATACTTTCGTTGACAAGACGGATGATGGTAATCTTGCAGAGTGGGGCAGTGGTAACTCTGGTGTGTCATTCCTTATGGGTGATAGTAAGGCAACTGAATACCCAACAAGTCAAGCAGAAGATGGCTACGTGGGTAAGTGTCTGAAGCTGACAACCGTTAGTACGGGTTTTCTTGGAGCTATGTTTGGTGCGCCGATAGCTGCAGGTAACCTCTTCACAGGTGATTTCCAGATTGATATGGGTAATCCAGCAAAGTCAACTCACTTTGGTCGTCCATTCTATAAGATGCCAAAGGAATTGATTGGTTATTATAAGTATAAGGCTGGCGAGAAGTTCCAAGATAAGAATAAAAAGGAAATTAAGGATCGTAAGGATAGTCTTGCTATATATGCTGTGTTCTTTGAAACTGGCGATGGTGTAGAGTATCTTGATGGCACAAATTCGCTGACCAGTGACCGTATTGTCCTTCTTGCACAGCTTAAGAATGCTAAGGAAACAGATGATTGGACACGTTTCTCTATCTCATTCGAGCCTGTAGCAGGTCGTACTATAGACAGTGAGAAGTTGAAGAATGGTAAGTATAGCCTTGCTATCATCATGTCGTCAAGTAAGGATGGTGCCTTCTTCAATGGTGCTGTGGGCAGTACGCTCTATGTGGATGAGTTGAAGTTGTACTCTGAGTAATAGTGGTTTGGAGTTAACAAGTAACGAGCTCAAAAGTTTAAGAGTTGACACTAAGATATTAAAGATAAAATAAAACAAATGAGACAATATATTATTGCAGTTGCAATTGCAGCTATGAGCTGCACAATGACAGCTTATGCACAAACAGATCGTACATCGGTACTGAGTGTTGCAGAGCATAATGGATGGGAATATGAGGTGAAGGCTGGTGTAAACATTGGTGGTGCATCTCCTCTTCCTATGCCTGTAGAGATCAGAGAGATTAGTAGTTATAGTCCAAAATTCAACGGAACGCTGGAGGGAACAGTCACTAAATGGCTCGGTAAGGAGCAGAAGTGGGGTGTTTCTACTGGTTTGAAGTTTGAAGAAAAGGGTATGATAACTGGTGCAAACGTGAAAAACTATAGCATGGAAATTCTCAATGATGGTAGTCGTGTGGCTGGTTACTGGACGGGTTATGTAAAGACAAACTATAATACAACCCTCCTCACCGTTCCTGTTATGGCAAACTATCGTTTCAATGATCGATGGAAGCTGCGTGCAGGACTTTACTCTGCTATCAAGTTAGATGGTCAGTTTATGGGTAACGTGAGTGATGGCTATCTGCGTGAAGGTACTCCAGTGGGTGAGAAACTTACTTTTGCTGATGGCAATACAGCATCATACGATTTCTCTTCTAATCTCCGTCACTTCCAATGGGGCGGTCAGTTGGGTACAACATGGCGTGCTTTCAATCACTTCACAGTCAATGCTGACCTGACATGGGCATTTAATAACATCTTTGAAAGTGATTTTAAGACGATTAGTTTCGGACTTTATCCAATCTATCTTAACCTCGGGTTTGGATATCGTTTTTAGTGTTCTTCCGTTTAATGTGTATGCTTTTCGTATAGCTTTAACGGAAAAAACGAAGTTGCTCATTAAATAAAAACATAGCTAAGACAGTCAACTTCCTATTTTATTATGAGCCCTCAACACAGAAAGTTTTTTAATTTCAACACTTAAAAAGATATAGATAAGGCTTTGAAAGATTATTACATTTCTTTGCTTAAACCTTCTTCTAAATCAAGCACAAAGCCGCTCAAAAAGCAACTTTGCAACCAACAGATAATCAAATAGTTATAAAGTGGCAAAATAAAAGGTGCTTAATTGGGTTTCAAAAAGGGGCGTTAGTAACACTTCAAAAGGGCACCTATTGGAAGTCAATTAGGCGTCTTTAAGAAGCCAAAAGAGCATGTTTTGGTTTTGAGTCGTTTGAAAATAGTTTACAAAAACTAAAAGAATGGGAATAAGTGGTATTGTCTTAAGGAGAGTATAAGTCTTTATTTTATTTCAATCTATTCATTTAAGGAAGAACCATTCTTATTATTCTGAATGCGAAATAAATAAAAAGGCTCAGTCGACAACATCTTCGTTTGTCTACTGAGCCTTTTCTTTTAGATGTATGTATATCGTTATCTTACGATACGTTCCAGTTCAACAGCCATTTCTTCTTGCAGTTCTTTTGCCTTTACAGCAGCCACCTCAACAAAGTCAGTGTCAGCGCTTGCGTAGATAATACCACGTGATGAGTTCACCAGCAGACCACAATCCTTTGTCATTCCATACTTACAAACCTCCTGCAAGCTACCTCCTTGTGCACCAACACCTGGTACCAAGAGGAAATGTTCTGGTGCTATACGGCGGATATCCTCAAACATCTTTCCCTGTGTTGCACCTACAACGTACATGAGATTTTCGGTTGTTCCCCATTCCTGTGACTTCTTTAAGACCTTCTCAAAGAGGCGTTCACCCTGCTTATCCTCTATCAGCTGGAAGTCATGGCTACCTTTATTACTTGTCAATGCAAGTAGGATAACCCACTTTCCAGCATACTCAAGGAAAGGCTTTACGCTGTCTTCACCCATGTATGGAGCAACGGTAACAGAATCAAGATTATATTCTTCGAAGAATGTCTGGGCATACATCTTAGAGGTATTGCCGATATCACCACGCTTAGCATCAGCGATGATAAAGTGGTTTGGATAGTTCTCCTTTATATATTGAATGGTCTTTTCAAACGCTAACATACCCTTTAAGCCATAGCACTCATAAAAAGCGAGGTTGGGTTTGTAGGCAACACAATAAGGTGCTGTTGCATCAATGATTGCCTTGTTGAAAGCAAAGATAGGATCTTCCTCATTCTTTAAGTGTGCTGGCATCTTGTTAATATCTGTGTCAAGTCCCACACATAAGAATGTCTTCTTTGTGAAGATTTCGTTGATTAACTGTTGTCTGTTCATAAAGGTTATCTTTTTTAGAATTAATCAAAAGGGTATTTTTAATGACTAACTGTTTTATTTTCAAAGGCGTACGGTTTCTATGTCTGTAAGTAATATTATATAACAGATACACGAACCATACGCCCCTAAATTTTGATATAGGTTTCTTGTAGCTCCTTCTTATAGCTGCGAAGCTTTGTTCTCTTCTGTTAGAGGTTTAGAAGTTGCGCTGCGAACCTTCCATATACCTAATAACAAACCAAGAATAGAAGCTGCAAATGTAGAGATTAACATTGTCTTATCAATTGCAACAGAAAGTGAAAGGCTGATTGCTGTACCGCCAACACATAGTAATGCTCCAATAAATGCTGCTGCAATAGATACAATGAACTTCTTGTTTCGTGCAACAGGAGCTGTTGAAGTTGCTGCAATTACGAATATAGCATATTTAGCCAGCATAACAGTACTGAGCATAATAGTATTCACAATTTCACCCATCGGTAAATTTGAATTGATGAGTTTAACGAGCGTACCAAATCCAACCTGAACTGCAAACATTGCAATGAATGCTATTGGCAATGTGAGAACCCATCTAAGTGCTGGGCTTAATGTGCTTACAAGTCGCAAATCATAATTGCTGTCAATGTCTAATTTACTTTCTTTCTTTGGTTTTGTTTCTGTGTTCATATTTAGTTCAAAATGGTTGTTACAACTCTGTTTCCTTCAACTTTTCTGCATTTTCTGCAACGGTCAAAGCGTCAATCATGTCCTGAATTTCACCATTCATGAAGCCTTGAAGGTCGTGGGTAGTGAAGCCAATACGGTGGTCGGTAACACGTCCCTGTGGGTAGTTATAAGTGCGAATCTTGGCACTACGGTCACCAGTTGAGACCAAAGTCTTACGGCGACTTGCGATGTCATCAACATACTTCTGGTGTTCGTGGTCATAGATATAAGTATAAAGACGGCTCAATGCACGCTCCTTATTCTTTGGTTGGTCACGTGTCTCAGTACACTCGATAAGGATTTCTTCAACCTCACCCGTGTTAGGATTCTTCCATGGATAGCGCAGACGTACACCAGATTCAACCTTATTTACGTTCTGACCACCGGCACCACTGGAACGGAATGTATCCCACTTGATATCGCCTTCGTTAATATTTACTTCGAACTTATCAGCCTCTGGCAGTACGGCAACAGTCGCAGCAGACGTGTGCATACGGCCCTGTGTCTCGGTGGCTGGTACACGCTGTACACGGTGAACACCTGACTCATACTTCAAGATACCATAGACATTTTCGCCTTCAACAGCAAAGTCAATCTCCTTGAAACCACCTGCAGTACCTTCAGACACTGCTGTGATAGAGAGTTTCCATCCCTTCTTATCGCAATAGCGTTTGTACATATTGAAGAGGTCACCGGCAAAGAGCGCAGCTTCATCACCACCAGCACCACCACGAATCTCCATCTGAACGTTCTTAGCGTCCTCTGGGTCCTTTGGTACGAGCAGCAATTTGATTTCCTCTTCGAGTGCTGGTTGAAGCGCTTCATTCTCTGACAATTCCTCACGTGCCATCTCTTTCATCTCTGCATCACTCTCATTGGCAAGGATGTCCTTTGCCTCTTTGATAGTGGTAAGACAGTTGATATAACGGCGGCGAGCATCCATAATGTCGCCAAGGTCCTTATATTCCTTTGTCAGTTTCACATAACGTGACTGATCTGCAATGACATTAGGGTCAGTTATAAGTGTTGATACTTCTTCATAACGGGCCTCAAGTCCGTCGAGTTTTTGTAATATACTGTTGTTATCTATCATAATCTTTTAGAAAATTTATTATATTTCTTCTGTAAACTCTTCTTCGTTAGTTGGAATATGTTTATCTATACAGTGCTTCTGTATCTCTCCATCCGACTTTGGAAATTTGTCACAAATGTTTTCTAATGCGGCTTTCGATGCTGTAAAATGCTTCTCGTCTGCTGTTAATGCCGCCTCAACAGATTTAATAAAATCTTTAAAGTTTGGATTAATCTCGCAAAGCTTACTAACTGTTTTAAAGTCTATCTGTCGGTCTTTAGCTTCTAACCAAATTTGACTCTCGTATGGATTAGCTTTTAGTTGAATGAAACCAATACCAAAAGAATGATTAAGACGTGCAAGCTCATCTTTAAGGTCTTCATTGATTTCGAAAGCAACGAGATATCCGTTATTAGCCCAACTCGAATTAGAAACAGCTTGAAAGAAACATTTCTTTAGTTCATAATCATTATCGATCTTACGTTTTAATTCATATGAATATAGTCGTAAAGAATCTTTCTTACTTATTGCCTTAAATAACGAATTACTAACAGTATTTATTTGTTCGACAAACTTTGCTCCGATTATGTCAGGATGTATCCATTTTTGATGCTCATCATCTTTCTTTGACTTTTCGTGAAAGATGGTCTTTGCCATAATTCCTTGATGATGTAAAAAGCAGCAAAGAAGAGGGTGAAGGTCTCGCTCATGAAATGTTACATTAGATATATCACTCTTTTGAGTTTGTGAGGCTGTTATATTTCCTATATTCTTAGCGTAGTCACTAAGATAGTAACAATATACATTTTTCTCGTTTTTAAAACGTCCAATACGGGTATCTCCCTTCTTTGCCATTGTAACCAAGTTAGCAGATACAGTTGCATCAGGAGTCTTTGCATTTATATTAAACTTAAAGATACCTTTATCTATTATATTTTGATAGACTTCCCTTGCTATTGCTCCTTGGGGAAAATCTTTCAAACTAACTAATATGGCTTCTTTTATAGTCATAATCTCTTAATATTCAAATGTGCCAAACTCACTCTTAATCGTTAAGCTACGCTTGCCTTCTTCAATGTGTCCGACAATCTGTGCATCAATGTTGAACTCCTTACTGATGGCAATAACCTGCTCAGCAACCTCTGGACGAACATAGATTTCCATACGATGACCCATGTTGAATACCTGATACATTTCCTTCCAATCAGTACCGCTACACTCCTTGATAGCACGGAAGAGTGGAGGTACTGGGAACATATTGTCTTTGATGACACGGCAGTTTTCATTTACAAAGTGCAGTACCTTAGTCTGTGCACCACCTGTACAATGTACCATACCATGAACCTCTGGGCGCAACTCGTCCAACAATCGCTTGATGACAGGAGCATATGTACGAGTAGGAGAAAGTACTAACTCACCTGCATTGATAGGACTTCCCTCAATGTCATCAGTCAACTTATATTTACCACTGTACACCAACTCTTCTGGTACAGCGTGGTCATAACTTTCTGGATAGTTCTCGGCAAGATATTTAGCAAATACATCATGACGTGCAGAAGTCAGACCATTGCTACCCATACCACCGTTATAGCGTGTCTCGTATGTAGCCTGACCAGTAGATGAAAGACCTACTATCACATCGCCTGGACGGATGTTTGCATTGTCAATAACATCCTCACGACGCATACGGCAGGTAACAGTAGAATCTACGATAATCGTACGAACAAGGTCGCCAACATCTGCTGTCTCACCGCCAGTAGGGTAGATGCCAATGCCCATCTTGCGCATATCAGCCAAGAGTTCATCAGTACCATTGATGATAGCTGAGATAACCTCGCCTGGCACAAGCATCTTGTTGCGACCAATGGTTGAGCTAACAAGGATGTTGTCTACCGCACCCACACAGAGCAAGTCGTCTGTGTTCATCACGATAGCATCCTGTGCAATGCCACGCCATACGCTTAAATCGCCTGTCTCCTTCCAATACATGTAAGCCAGTGCAGACTTTGTTCCAGCACCATCGGCATGCATAATGTTGCAATACTCTGGGTCTCCACCAAGAATATCAGGGATAATCTTACAGAAAGCCTGTGGGTAAAGACCTTTGTCAATGTTCTTGATGGCATTATGCACATCTTCCTTTGCAGCACTTACGCCGCGCATCATGTATCTGTTGTTCATATCTTAAAAGGAGTTTTCTTGTGCAAAGGTAGCTAATATTTGTTGATTATCAGCTGAATTAAAGCATAAATTTCAGCTAAAAGATGGCTTTTGTTGCTTGAAAAATATGTTGCCGACTTTTATAGTTGTTTTGAAGTTCTATCATAGATAGATATTAACTTGTTGTCTGCTTTGATGTGTTAGTGATTTAAGTTGGTAATGGGCAATATCTATTTTATAGGATTTTGCATGTTAAAGATAGTCTTCTTTTTGTCGAATCAAAATTCGATTTGTAAAAAATAAATTTGTATATGAAAAACCAATAGATGCCTATTTGGCTTTGAAAAGACGCCCTTTTGGCTTGCTAAAGATGCCCTTTTGAGGTCTTACTAACGCCCTTTAAGAAGCCAATTTAAGCACCTTTTGAAATAGTGGTTTATAATGGTTTGATTATTAGTTGGTTACAGAGGCGGTGGTTAAGGTGTTTTTAGGCTGTTATTTAAGATAAAATTAGGCTGTGTTTTGTAATAAAATTTCCTTTGCATGCGCCCATGCTTTAGTCATCTTTATTTGTGTTATTTTGTCCGAACGTGTCTAACAAAGTAGGCAACGTTCAGACAAAAGTATTTTATGTGGTTCTTAGAAGGGATGTACTGAAGTTTGTTTCTTATGCTTTTAGCCTTTGTTTTTATAGGCTACTTAATTTTTCTTCAGCACGCTGAAGGTCTTCTGGCGTATCAATACCAATGGTTTCAACATCCGTAAGACCAACTTTTATCTTATATCCGTTCTGTAACCAGCGTAGCTGTTCAAGACTTTCTGCTAACTCAAGTGGTGATTGTGGGAGACGACTTACTTCACGAAGTACTTCTGTGCGGTAGGCATAGAGACCGATATGCTTAAGGAATGGGAAGTGTCTGAGCCATTCTTCGCTCTCCTTACCACGTACAAACGGAATGACTGAGCGAGAGAAATAAAGTGCATAGCCATCATTGTCGAGTACAATCTTAGGTGAATTAGGATTCTCTACTGCCTCCATTGAGTCAAAAGGTTTGCCAAGTGTCGCTATCTGTGTGCGTGGGTCGTCAAAACACTGCATAACAGTTTCAAGCTGACTTCTCTGTATGAAAGGTTCATCGCCTTGTATATTGATAACGACATCAAAGTTTCCGCCCACCTTGTCGAGGGCTTCGCAGATTCTGTCTGTGCCACTTTGATGGTCGGAACGAGTCATTATTGCCTTACCGCCAAAAGCCTCAACAGCATCGTAGATACGCTGGTCGTCTGTGGCAACAAATACATCTTCCATTACACTACTTACCTGTCTGTAAACATGTTCTATTACGGCTTTTCCTCCAAGTA
The DNA here is from genome assembly GCA_927910885.1 of uncultured Prevotella sp. GTDB lineage: Bacteria > Bacteroidota > Bacteroidia > Bacteroidales > Bacteroidaceae > Prevotella. The sequence goes on from CAKMOD010000072.1 coordinate 17,864, forward strand.
TTGCTAAAGGTTTACCAGGAAAGCGTGAAGAACTATAGCGAGCGGGGATAATTCCAATAAATTTCATACGTGTTTCTATCCGTTTAAGTTTAATATACTGCTGGTTTATGTACCAGTATGCGCAAAAGTAGTAAATCTTTATTAAAAAGGCGATGACTTCCCGACATATTTCCTTTAAAATTATTAAATTTGTTGGCATGATGAAGGTTACATTGATTGGTGCTGGTAATCTTGCCACACAGTTAGGTAAGTCGTTGAAAAAGGCTGGTGTCATTATCAGTCAGGTGTATAGTCGTACTGAAGAGTCTGCCCGAACGTTAGGTGAGTTGCTTGAGACTGAATGGGTGACAGATGTTACACAAGTTCACGATGAGGCTGATATTTACATCTTTTCTGTGAAAGATAGTGTTCTCTGTGAGTTGATTTCAGAGGTCTGTAAGGGTAGGGGAGACAAACTTTTTCTCCATACTGCAGGCTCAATGCCAATGAGTTGTTTTGAAGGAAAGGCACTACATTATGGTGTGTTTTACCCTATGCAGACATTTTCTAAGTCTAAGGATGTGAATTTTGAACGTATTCCAGTGTTCATTGAGGGCAATTCTATTGAGACAGAGGAGGTTATTAGAAGTCTTGCCAATATGCTTTCTAAACGTATGATAACATTGTCTTCTGCAGATAGAAAGTATCTACATTTAGCTGCTGTTTGGGCTTGTAACTTTACAAATTACTGTTATACGGTAGCTTCTGATATTCTCAGTGAGCATGATATACCATTCGATGTCATGTTACCTTTGATAAATGAAACAACAGAGAAGATTCAGAACATCTGTCCAAAGGCGGCTCAGACAGGACCAGCAGTGCGCGGAGATAAGAATGTTATGAGTCAACAATTGGAGTTGATGAGTGATAGAGAAGATTTACAAGAGCTTTATAAAATGCTTTCAAAGGGTATTACCCCACTCTTGGAAGGTTCTACTTTAGATAAAATACATTAATAATATACTCTAATAAGTAAGTATAATTGATTGTATTATAGTTGATTATAATATTACTTGAACGTTTATAATGATATGATAAACTACGATTTAAAGAAGATAAAGGCTGTTGTCTTTGATGTTGATGGCGTATTGTCTGCTTCTACCATTCAGATGGATGAAAAGGGTGACCCACTACGTACGATTAATATCAAGGATGGTTATGCTATTCAGTTGGCTGTAAAGCATGGGCTACAGCTTGCAATTATGACTGGTGGACATAATGAGAATATTCGTTCACGCTATGAATATCTTGGCGTTAAGGATGTTTATATTAGCTGTTCGGTAAAGATTCGCACTTGGGAAGAGTTCCTTAAGAAGTACGATTTGCAGGAAGATGAAATCATATATGTTGGTGATGACATTCCTGATTACGAAGTGATGAAGCGTGCAGGCTGTCCTTGTTGTCCAAAGGATGCATGTGCTGAGATTAAAGAGATATCAACCTACGTTAGTGATTGTAAGGGTGGATATGGTGTTGCACGTGATATTCTTGAGCAGGTGATGAAGGCGCAAGGGAAATGGGTGTTGAATGAAAAGGCTTTTGGCTGGTAAACTGTAAAATAATGAAGCGTATAATACTTGCGAGTAATTCGCCACGTCGACGTGAACTTTTAGCAGGGTTGGACTTGGATTTTGAGGTAAAAGTACTGCCTAATATTGATGAGTCTTATCCTGATAATCTACCTGCCGCTGAAGTGGCTGGCTATATTTCTCGTGAGAAGGCAGCCCCCTATCGTACATTGATAGGGGAGGGCGACCTTGTTATTACGGCTGATACGGTGGTAATAGTTGGAGATGAGGTGCTTGGAAAGCCTAAGGATGCAGAGGATGCACGTCGTATGCTTCAGCTTATCAGTGGTAGAACGCATCAGGTTATTACGGGTGTTTGTTTGTTGACAACTGATAAGGAACACGCTTTCTCAGTGACTACTGATGTGACTTTTAAGCAGCTTTCAGAAGATGAAATCACCTATTACATAGAGCATTATAAGCCTTTCGACAAAGCAGGAGCTTATGGTATTCAAGAATGGATTGGCTATGTTGGAGTTACATCTATTAGTGGCAGCTATTTTAATGTTATGGGTTTGCCTGTGCAAAGATTGTGGGAAGAAATAAAGAAGTTTTAATATGAAGACAATTCTTATCCTTGTTGGGAAAACGCAAAGTAAGATATTTAAGGTTGGTATAGATGATTACGTCAGCCGTATTGAGCATTATATGCCGTTTAGTATTACAACAATCCCAGAATTAAAAAATACGAAAAGCCTTTCAGAAGATCAACAAAAACAGAAAGAAGGTGAACTGATTTTGAAAGAAATTCAGCCTTCTGATACGGTTGTATTGTTAGACGAACATGGTGCAGAATTTCGTTCTGTTGAATATGCGAATTGGTTGAAACAAAAACAAAATACGGCTCGTCGACTTGTTTTTATTATTGGTGGACCGTATGGTTTCTCCCCAGATGTTTATGCACGTGCCAATGAAAAAATCTCATTATCACGTATGACTTTCTCGCATCAGATGGTCAGACTCATTTTTACAGAACAACTTTATCGTGCTTGTACAATTATTAAAGGTGAACCATATCACCATGAATAATTCCTAATTTACCAACTTTACTCAATGTTTTTACGTCCAGCACACATGGAGTTGTCGGTAAGCACCATGTGTGCTGAGCATGAACACAAAACGTGTTTGTTGTTTTTTGAGATAATGGTAGTTATGATAAATAGGGTTTTGTAAGCCCTATTATTATTCTATTCTATATTAGACTGAAATAAAAAAGAATTACTATATTTGATGTTCTTTTGACGTTATATATAGCAAGTAAGGATAAGTAAAAAGATTATTCGACTAAAATCTCAGATGGTTTATTAACGAATATAGTGCCACCATGCTGTATTAAAAAATCTTTATCACGAAATCCCCAAAGCACACTGATGCATGGTAATCCGCAGTTTTTTGGCTGTCATAATATCTACATCACTGTCACCTATATATACAGCACCTTCCTTTGGTGCGCCTAATTGCCGAAGAGCCTCTAACACGGTGTCTGGTGCTGGCTTCTTTCTAATAGTTTCGCGCTCTCCTATCGCCACCTCTATTGTGTCTGGAAAGAAATGTTTAGCAAGGTCTTGTGTTGCTGCATAAAACTTATTACTTACAATAGCAAGGTTCTTGCCGCGACTTTTTAATTCACGTATTAACTCTGGAATACCTTCGTATGGACAGGTTGTGTCAAGATTATGCTCCATATAATGTTCACGAAACTTGGCGTATGTCTCTTCAAATTTAGGGTTATTACTACCATTAGGAATAGCCCGTTCCATGAGTAGTTTTACTCCATTTCCCACAAACATACGTATCTCTTCTATTGTACGTTCAGGCATTCCAGCCCAGCGAAGTGCGTAATTTGTACTCGCAGCCAAGTCGTTTAATGTACTTAGCAGCGTACCATCTAAATCAAAGATATATGTATCAAATTCTTTCATTATCCTTTTGTTTAATTCAGACAAAAGTACACAATTATACAGATAATGGCTTATCTTTTCTCTTAAATTTCAAAAAAGTATAATCAAAGTCGCATGTCATTGCTCTTTTTGTACTTTAAAATTGTATCTTTGCACCTCAGAAATATAAAGTAAAAGACGATGGCAAAATCTAAAGGAAAGAACAAGGGAACATCATCCCGCTGGCTCATTGTTGCTATCTTTGCAGTATTAGCAGGTGTAGCATACTTTCTCTTCTTCTCGGGAATGTCCCGTACTGGAAAAGAAGAATACGTTCTCATTGATGAGGATGATAACATAGACTCTGTATATGTTAAGCTTCAACCAATCTCTACTCCTCAGGGCTTTTGGGTATTTAAGCAGCTTGCAGGAGTTATGGGCTATGCAGACAATATTCGTCCAGGTAGATTTGTTGTAGGGTCATCAGGTTCTCTTCAAACTTCACGTCATATTATTAATGGTCTTCAAGCACCTGTGAAGATTACGATTAGATCAGTAAGAACGATTGAAGACCTTGCAAAAGATGTTAGTGAAAAACTGATGTTTACACGTGCAGAACTTCTTTCACGTCTTCAATCAAAGGAAACTTGTAAGAAGTATGGTTTTACTCCAGAAACGATTCCAGCAATGTTTATTCCTAATACATACGATTTCTATTGGAATACATCTGTTGATAAGTTCCTTGATAAGATGAGTGAGGAGAACAAGAAGTTCTGGAACTTTGAGCGTAAAGAGAAGGCAAAACAGGCGGGTTTCACCGAAAGTGAGATTGTAACGCTTGCAAGTATTGTTGACGAAGAAACTGACAATGAGGCTGAGATGCCAAAGATTGCAGGTATGTATATTAATCGTCTACATATTAATATGCCATTGCAGGCAGACCCAACAGTCAAGTTTGCGACAAAGAACTTTACTGCTCGCCGTATCTATCAGAAGTGGCTTACTATTGATAATCCATATAACACCTATAAGTATCGTGGTCTTCCTCCTGGACCGATTCGCATTCCTTCAGTGGCTGCTATTGATGCTGTATTGGATTATGTTCATCATGATTATATCTACATGTGTGCTAAGGAGGATTTTAGCGGTACACATAACTTTGCTAAAACATACGAAGAGCATCAAGTGAATGCTGCAAAGTATGCTAAAGCTTTGAATGAACGTGGTATAAATTAAGGAGATAATATAGTTTATCAGACTACCTTATCCCGATGTTTTAATACTTTATTTTATCATGTGCGATGCCTCACACGTATTGTGCTGACGCTTCGCACGTATTGTGTTTATGCCTCGCACATATTGTGCGGATGTTAAAAACCAACGAAAGTTGGGGCTATCAGTCTTACTAAAATTAGGCTTCTCTATTAGAATTTACCTATTGCTTGCCAAAGATTATCTTTAGGCAGCGGTGATTCTATACAGATTTTCTCCTTTGAAACAGGGTGAATAAACTCAACACGATGGCTCAATAAGCAGATACTTCCATCTGGATTAGAACGTGGAGCACCATATTTTAAATCGCCTTTTATAGGGCAATCCATATTAGATAGCTGACAACGAATCTGATGATGACGACCTGTCATCAAATTAATCTCTAATAGTGTGTAACGTTCTGACTGGTTGATTACCTTATAATGTAAGATAGATTTCTTAGAAGTTGGTACTTGGTGATTATAAGCGTAACTCTTATTTTGTCGTTCGTTGCGTACAAGCCAGTCTGTTAATGTTGCTTCTGTTTCAAATGGTGGACGCGTAACAATAGCCCAATAAGTCTTATGTATCTCACCATTACGGAACATATCGTTTAGCCTTGTAAGTGCTTTTGATGTCTTGGCAAAGACAACTAATCCTGCCACAGGACGATCAAGTCTGTGTACGACACCTAAAAATACATTTCCTGGTTTCTGGTATTTCTCCTTTATCCATTGTTTGACAATCTCTGATAAAGGTTCATCACCAGTTTTATCGCCTTGTACAATCTCACCAGCTTCTTTGTAGACGATGATGATATGATTATCTTCGTAAAGTACTTCCATAGTAAGAAATGTCTTTATTGAGAGCTATAATAAAAGATTATCAGTATTAACAATTTAGAGAAAAAGCTTATATAATGTCTTTTATCTGTGGTGTATGCGTTAGAAGAAAAGTTAACCTAACTATCTTAATGAGTCAAAGAGATTATAGAAGCAAATTATATCCTTCCCTCCCTACCCTTCCAGCATTGCTGTTAGGAGGGAGGGAAGAAGCTTTACATATTCATACCACCATCAACCTGGAGAACCTGACCTGTAACATAGCTTGACAGTTCAGAACCAAGGTAAACAGCTGTGTTTGCAATATCTTCAACAGTACCACCACGACGGAGAGGAATCTTTGAAGTCCATTCCTTACGAATATCGTCGTCCAAAGCCTGTGTCATAGCTGTATCAATGAAACCAGGAGCAATAGCATTTGCACGAATACCCTTAGGACCCATCTCCTGAGCAACGCTCTTAGCCAAAGCAATCATACCAGCCTTTGATGCGGCATAGTTAGCCTGACCAGCATTACCATGAACACCTACAACACTTGCCATGTTGATAATGCTACCACCACGCTGACGCATCATTACTGGTACACAAGCGTGAATGAAGTTGAAGGCACTCTTAAGGTTTACTGCGATAACAGCATCCCACTGCTGCTCTGTCATACGAAGCATAAGACCATCTTTCGTAATACCAGCATTATTGATGAGGATATCAATAGAACCAAACTCTTCCTTAACCTGCTTTACAACCTCTTCAGACTGTGCGAAGTCTGCAGCATTACTTGCATAACCCTTTGCTTTTACACCAAAAGCAGCAATCTCTGCCTCAGTAGCTTTTCCATTCTCGTCGATAACGAGGTCGGTGAATGCAACGTTTGCACCCTCCTCTGCAAACTTCAATGCGATAGCCTTACCAATACCACGTGCAGCACCTGTAATCAGGGCTGTCTTACCTTCCAATAATTTCATGTTGTTTTGATTTATATTGTTAGTTTATAAGTTTATAAATAAACAAGCTGACTGAAATCACATGATAGAATAATGATTTATTTCAGTCCGCTCTTTCCTAATGCACCATACACAACCTTAGCCACAAGTGGACGTGAAGATTCCTCAGTTAGTCCATGACCTAATCGACCATAGATAAATGGAACTTCAAGTCCTTTGATACAATAATGCGTGATGTCTGCTACAAGTTCAACGTTTTCAATATCAAAATCTCCATCTTCCTTGGCATCAGAATAAACCTTACGGAAGAGTTCGATTTCGTCCTCATCAAAATTCTTTCGCGCCTTCTCTACCATCCATATATTCCTAAAGAACTCTGCACGTAAATTACCATTACGCATAACAGTCTCTTTAATCATACTAAGATGAGTATAAATCAGTTCGATGATTTTATCCTGAGGGCTGATATTCTTTGCAGCTACTTCGTCCAACTTATCTGACAAGCGTTCCAGCTCCGACTCAATCACAGCATAATACACATCATCCTTACTCTTAAAGTAAGTATAGAGCGTACGTCTACCTTTACCTGAAGCCTTAGCGATGTCATTCATCGTTGTGTTGGCAATACCATTTTGCAAAAGTTGGCGTGCTACATCAACAAGTTTTTGTCTCGTCTTTGATATTGACATAACCTTGTAATTATCTATTTAGTTATTTGCACAGCGCAAATCTTATGTGCAAAAGTATAGATTATATCTCACATTCGCAAATTTATACGGACAAAAGTTCTTCTTTTTTAATCTTTTTATCCTTAAGGTTGTTCTATTTTACCTTAAGATAGTTCTTGAGAAGTATAATAAGCCACAATCGAATAGTGGATAACAGCTTTGTTTTTCTTATTGAAAGTTATAATAGGTTATTCCTCTCCTATCAATATTTTGTAATGCATTTGACCCTCAGCACCAATCGTGTTAAGTATGAACACCAATCGTGTTGAGTATGAACACCACTTGTGTTGGGCAACAACACTGTGCTTGAAAATGAATAGAGAGATACTTTTATTGTACTTATATATAAGGTTGAATAATATACAGAGTGATTATAGGGTAAATGTTTACTATACAGCATTGAGTGGTGATAGGATTGAATTAAAGTATAAAAATTATCCCTCGATTCACATCGAGGGATAACAACAACACAAACACAAAATAAAGCAGGATACACCTGCAATATTGTTTTTTGCTTACTAATTTAGATTATTATTAATCGTAAAAAGTGATTTCTACATAATTCCGTCTTCTCTAAGCTTCTCCTGCCATTTCCAAGCAGTTGCGAGAACGTCAGCCAATGGTGTGTCAGCTTTCCAACCCAATACTGTGTTGGCCTTGGTACAATCGCCCCAGATCTTTTCGATATCGCCTTCACGACGTGGACCATACTTCCAGTTTACCTTAACACCAGTAGCCTTTTCAAAGGTATCAACAATCTCCTTTGTAGAGTTACCACTACCAGTACCAACGTTGAAGTACTCAATCTTCTCTGTATCCTGGTCAAGTACACGTGCCATTGCTGCTACGTGTGCCTTTGCTAAGTCAACAACATAGATGTAGTCACGGATACATGTACCGTCTGGTGTGTCATAATCTTGACCGAAGATAGTCAACTCCTTTCTGATACCCATAGCTGTCTGTGTAACGAAAGGAATCAGGTTATTAGGCACACCATTTGGCAACTCACCAATCAATGCAGATGGATGTGCGCCAATAGGATTAAAATATCTCAATACGATACTCTTAATGTCAGCACCGCTATGAATATAATCTAAGATGATCTGTTCGTTGATTTCCTTGGTATTACCGTATGGAGAGGTAGCTTTCTGATGTGGAGCATCCTCTGTAACTGGGAGGTTCTCAGGCTTTGGTTGACCATAAACAGTACAAGAACTTGAGAAGATAATTCCCTTAACGTTGTACTCTGGCATCAACTCTAAGAGGTTTAACAATGAAACAATGTTGTTTCTATAATACATCAAAGGCAGCTGTACACTCTCACCTACTGCCTTAGAAGCAGCAAAGTGAATAATACCTTCAATCTTTGGGTATTTACGGAAGACATTTTCTGTTGCCTCACGATCGCGAAGGTCAACCTGTTCGAAAGCTGGTCTAACACCTGTTATCTTCTCTATACCATCTAATACTTCAATCTTAGAGTTTGATAAGTCGTCAACAATAACGACCTCATATCCAGCTTCTATCAGCTCAACACTTGTGTGTGAACCAATGAATCCAGTTCCTCCAGTAACAAGAATTGTTTGTTTCATTTTATTTAGTTTTTCCTTATTTATAGGCTCTTTTACTTCAATGAGTTATGTTGCAAAGATAGTGTTTTTTTTATAACCATCAAAAAAAGAACGTAAAAAAAATGTGTTGATATATACAAAATCGAAAACTTTTTGTATATTTGCCGTTGTTATAAAATAAACATATACCAAGGACATGATAGGAACCGAACAGACCCAGCAACAAATTGAGCGCTTTTTGAAGAAAGTAGCACAGAAATTTACTGCTAATGATTGTGATATGCCAATGACAGATATTCATTTGCGTGTATCGCAAGATAGTGGTGATCTTATGGCTTTTGACGATAGCGATGATGAGATTACTCGCTGTGTCATAGGTCAATGGATTGACAATAAGAGTGATAATTTCTATCAAGAAGTAGCTTGCATCTTGCGTTCAGAAATTAATCGTATAAAGGACGTAATTGAGAATATGTCAATCATGAAGCCTTATAGTTTCATCCTTGAAGATGATGATAGGAATAATATTTCTGAGCTTTATCTTGTTGATGACGACATTGTTATTATAGGTGGTGATCTTATGCATGATTTAGATAAAGACCTCGATTGCTTCCTCAATGATTTATTGAATAAAGAAGAATGAGGAGATTAGGCTTTATATTCATCTATTGCTTAGCTTATCTTTTCCCCCTTTCTACCTCTGCGCAACGACATGAAATCAAGGACGAGAATATTCGTTCATTGCAGGTTGTTGCTAATCAGAAGTGGATGGACCTGCCTATCATGATTCTCAATGGTGGAAAGATAAGTATAGATTTTGACGATCTTACGCATACTTACCGCCGTTTGACTTATCGTTTAGAACATTGCGAGGCTGATTGGAAACCTTCTGTCGGACTCTTTGAAAGCGATATTGTAGATGGTTTTATTGCTGGAAACACAATAGATGACATAAAGGAATCAACACTTACGAATACACTTTATACACATTATCATTTAGATATTCCGAATGATAAGTGTCGTCCTAAGTTGTCTGGTAATTATCGTCTTTATGTATATGATGATAACAATAGTTCTGATCATCCCTTGCTAACTGCTTGCTTTATGCTTACAGAGCCTGTAGAGAGTTCTATGGGTGTTAGATTGAATATCACAACACAAACTGATAAGTCGATAAATCGTGAACATCAGAGCGGAGATGCAGGTGGATTATAGAAACTATACGGTAAGTAATCCACAACAGCAGATTAAGACAGTCGTATTACAAAACCGTAACTGGCTTGATGCTCGTTGGAATAGCAAACCGCAATATGTCATGTCAAATAGTTTGCGATGGTCGCATAATCTGGATTATATCTTTTGGGCAGGCAATGAATATAGGAAGTTTGAGATTCTCTCAACTGATGTTACTTCTATGGGTGTAGATAGAATTGGTTGGGACGGCAAGAATTTTCATGCCTATCTCTTCCCTACTGCCCCTTTCACGAATTACCTATATGACGAAGATGCTGATGGTGCGTTCTTGATACGTAACTCTGATAATGTAGAGATAAATACGACCAGCGACTATATGCTGACTCATTTTCAACTAAATGCACCTTCCCCCTACCCTTACAGGATATTTCTGAATGGTGATTGGACTTATGACCGCCTGCTTTCTGCTTATGAGATGACTTATAATCCAGCAGGGGGATATTATGAAACGGTGGTTCCTTTGAAGTTAGGTTATTATAATTATCAGTTCCTTGCCGCAGATGAACAAGGTAGGCTCTCGTCTTTTAGAGTTGACAATAGCCATTATCAAACAGAAAATAGCTATCAAGCACTTGTTTATTTCCGTCCACAAGGAGGGCGTACTGATAAACTTGTTGGCTATTCAAATGTTAGGTTTATCAAGAAGTGAGACATAAATCCATTGTTGTATCAATGTGATTTTTATGTTTTAATTCAATCACAATTTAGTGTTTTGGTTTTAGAAAAATCATTACATAATTTGTTGTGTTTGGCGTTTATAAACATGAAAACCATGGTTTTGAAATGTCTTTGTAACTATCAGCCTATCAGTGGTTTGTAAAGTTGTGTTTTAGAAGATGCTTAGTAAGGGTTCAAAAGGGCGTTAGTAAGGGTTCAAAAGGGCATCTTTTGCAAGTTAATTAGGCGTTAATTCGAATGCTATTAAGCATCTTTAAAAAGGAGGGTGTGAAAATTTAGGACAAAAGAAGTATCTTCTGTATTTGTTAGAAACAGCGTATAAACAAAAAAAGTGTATCAAAAGGAAACAATACTGTTTCATACTTTTGATACACTTTTTCTATTTTACTTGTACTATTAACCTATCGTTTCAGAAGGAAAGCAAGTTTCAATAGTCTGATTTCATTAATCGTTCATTGACAATAGGAACTCTTCATTGTTCTCTGTACGTCTCATACGGTCATGGATAGAATTCATTGCCTCAATAGAATTCATATCAGCAATGTACTTACGGAGAATCCACATACGATCAAGTGTTGTGCGATCCTGCAAGAGGTCATCACGACGAGTACTTGAAGCCACCAAGTTAACAGCTGGGAAGATACGCTTGTTACTCAAGCTGCGGTCAAGCTGCAACTCCATGTTACCAGTTCCCTTGAATTCCTCGAAGATAACCTCATCCATCTTAGAACCAGTATCAATCAAGGCTGTTGCTATGATAGTCAAAGAACCACCACCCTCAATATTACGAGCAGCACCAAAGAAACGCTTTGGCTTCTGCAATGCATTGGCGTCCACACCACCAGTCAAGACCTTACCAGATGCTGGTGCAACGGTGTTGTAAGCACGTGCCAAACGAGTGATAGAGTCAAGGAAGATAACTACATCGTGACCACATTCAACCATGCGTTTTGCCTTCTCCAATACGATACCAGCAATCTTTACGTGGCGTTCTGCAGGCTCATCAAATGTTGAAGCAATGACCTCAGCATTTACTGTACGTGCCATATCAGTAACCTCCTCAGGACGCTCATCAATCAAGAGCATCATCAAGTAAGCCTCTGGATGGTTGGCTGCAATAGCATTCGCAATATCCTTCATCAAGATAGTCTTACCCGTCTTTGGTTGTGCAACAATCAATGCACGCTGTCCCTTACCGATAGGTGAGAAGAGGTCTACAATACGTGTTGAAAGATTAGTTGTACGAGGATCGCCACAGAGTGTAAACTTCTCCTCTGGGAAGAGCGGTGTAAGATGCTCGAATGGTATACGATCACGTACCTCAGATGGCTTACGACCGTTAATCTTATCAATGCTTGTCAGTGGGAAATACTTCTCACCCTCATGTGGTGGACGTACGTGACACTCCACAACATCACCTGTCTTCAAGCCGAACTGCTTAATCTGATTATTTGCAATATATACATCATCAGGTGATGATAAGTAATTATAATCGCTTGAACGGAGGAAGCCATAGCCATCAGGCATTACCTCAAGAACACCATTTGCCTTGATAATGTCAGTGAAATCATAGTTAGCATTATTTGTAACTGGAGCATTATCATAGACAGGGGTTGAAGGCATCTGTGCAGGAGTTGTAGGCTGGTCAAACATATCATAGTTTGGAACAATGCCCTGATCCTCTATTGGTAGGTCAACAACTGGAATGAAATCAGTACCATCTCCAGGGTCACCTGCCCATACGCCATCAGGTAATACTTGGTAACCTGCAGGTTCCATATTCATATTATGTGCATTAACCTTTTCCTGGAGGCGTGCTAATAGTTCTTCTTTACCTTCACTCTCTTCCTGAGGTTGTACGTTAGAAAACTGATCCTCTGGAATGAAATCCTCTGGCGCAGATGGCTCTACATTCTCTACAGGTGCTTCCTCTACAGGCTCTTCTACCTGCTGTGCTTCTTCTGCTTTTGCTTTAATAGCAGCTTCAGCGGCAGCAATAGCTTCTAACTCAGCCTTAGATTTACGACCACGATGCTTAGGAATGGATGCTAATATTTCTTCTGGAGATTTCTCTTCAGTCTTTTCATTCTTTGACTCAGGTAACTCTTTGAATAATGAAGGCTGACTTGTAGTCGTATTCTTATTCTTTTGTACGTCGAAATTTTCCCCTTCTTCACCATGTACCGAATAAACCCTGTCGGTATCCTTTCGTGCTATTCTGGTACGCTTACGCTTTGATTCTAAGGGATGTGCAGTACCCGCCTCTTCTGCCTGACGGTCAAGGATAGCATAAACAAGCTTGTCCTTATCATCTCCAGGCGAATAAGCAGCACCTGTGCTCTGAGCAATAGCTTCAAGTTCAGAAACTTCTTTCTCTAATAATTCTTCTTTGCTTAACATATAAATATGTATGGGAAATTACATTTGATAGTGTCGACGTTTCATAAGGTGAAACATCATTTAATGTGTCTTTTGTGGCGCAAAGGTATAATTTTTATTTGAACCTTACAAGATTTCTCTTATCTTTTTTGATATTATTCTATTGATAAAGAGGAATTAATGGGTTTATTTTTAAGATATCATAGATAGAGAGGTAATATCTGTATGTCAAATGGTTAATATCGTAATATTTATGGATAATAAGATTCCCAACCCTTAGGAGTTAGGCTTCTAAGGGTTGGGAATAACTGAGTTTATAATAAACTGAATAGGGTTCTACTCTTACATTGCTTATTGATGCTGCTCACGTAGAAGGTCGTTGACTGTCTTTACTGGATTGAAAGTTCCGAGTGGTACTTCTACAAAGACTGTGTTCCAATCGCTCATAGCACCATTCCATAAGCCTGGAAGCTCCAAAGCCTTGAGCTCGCGACCATTCTTTGACTTTGAACTGATGAAACCTGTTGACTTATCTATATACTTTGTCAAGTCAAAAGCATTGCCCTTATAATCTTTGATAGCGCAAACAAGATCAACAGGATTGAAGTGTGTACCTTCTGTAAACATCTTCATAGATGCTTCGTCGTTCTTATCAATCTGCGAACTCTCAAGAATTTGCAGGCTGACAGTACCATCTTGGTTGTATGCAAGGAAAGGACCGCCACCTGGTTCACCAACGTTCTTTACCATACCGCATACGCGCATTGGACGATTTAACTTCTTATATAAGTATTCTGCCAATGCTGTATCATTCATAGAAGCCACATCATGCTTCTTACAAGAGAGTTCTTTCTGTAAGAATTCAAGTATCTCTTCGAGCTCTGTACGTGTACAGTTTCCTTTTTCCAGTTTGTAAAGATAAGCGAAGACACGCTCTTGTAAGGCTACAAGTGTACCTGCAATAATCATCTTCCAACTGATGGTTTCTTCCTTCAAGCGGTCTGGTACGACGTTATCAATATTCTTAATGAAAACAACTTCGGCGTCTAAATCATTCAAATTCTCTATCAATGCCCCATGACCACCTGGACGGAACAATAAAGAGCCATCCTCATTACGGAAAGGAGTATTGTCAAGATTAACGGCAATTGTATCTGTACTTGGCTTTTGTTCAGAGAAAGAAATGTCAAAGTTTACACCAAACTTTGCTTCAAATCCAGCCTGCTTGTCCGCTACCTTTTGTTTGAAGAATGCTAAGTGTTCGTGTGATACGGTGAAATGTACGTGTGCTTGCTTATTACTTTCTGCATAGCGAGCAGCTTCAACCAAGTGTTCTTCCATTGGGGTACGTGCTCCATCGTTGTAAGAATGGAACAATAGCAATCCCTTTGGTAGCTGTCCGTAATTCAATCCTTCCTTATTTAATAAAGTAGCAACGACAGCTTTGTATCGTCCTTCAGCTACTAATTCATCGATAGTCTTACCTTCCAGCTGCTGACATTTTGCAGATAACTCCTCGTAGAATGCAAAATGATGAATATTTGAGAAGAACTCCTTTTCAAAATCACTTATAGGAGATTCGTTACTTCCGTTGAGGAATGCAAAAAGATCTTTGAACATACGGCTGGCTGCACCAGAAGCAGGAACAAACTTAACAACTTTATGTCCGTGAGTTTGATAATTCTGCCACGCTTTACAAGCATTCTCACAAGCCTTCTTGTCAAGCACCAGAACACCCTTCTTTGGTGTAGCAGCACCTTCAAGCTTCAAGTAAGGGAAGCCTCTTTTGAAGTCTTCCAACTGTCTACTTATCTGTTCCTCACTTATTCCTTTATCATGAATCTGTTTTAGGTCTTCTTTTTTCAACATAATGGTAAGGTATTAAAAAGATTGTATTATAACTGCAAAAATAACGAATTAAGCCGAAAGAAAGAAACTATTTGACACATTAATTTCTAGTTATATGGATTTTCTTTGTATCTTTGCCTTTGAATAATAGAAAGTATTATGCCTATGGAAGAGAAATTCATTTATACGGATAAAGAAAGAGAATTATCTGAACAGATACTCGAAGGACTAAAAGAGACACTCGGGCAAACTTTTTATGAGAATGATCTTCCTAAATTGCGTGAACACTTAAGTAAGATAGTATCAGATAATATCATCCAACGCAATGTCTTTGGATTGAACCCTATTCTGTGTTCATTACAGACTGCAGCCATTGCGGTTAAGGATATCGGTTTAAATCGCGACTCTGTCATTGCAATCCTACTCTATCAAAGTGTACAGGAAGGAAGTCTTACACTTGAGAAGATTAGCAAGTTGTATGGTGATGGTGTTTCGAAGATTATCAATGGGCTTATACGTGTTCAGACACTTTATAAGAAGACACCAGTTATCGAGAGTGAAAACTTCCGAAATCTTCTGTTGTCTTTCGCAGAAGATATGCGTGTTATATTGATTATGATAGCTGACCGTGTCAACCTTATGCGGCAGATTCGTGACGTTGAAAATAAGGAAGCACAGCGAAAGGTATCTGAAGAAGCAAGCTATCTTTATGCTCCTTTGGCGCATAAGTTAGGCTTATACCAGCTAAAGAGCGAACTCGAAGACCTTTCTTTGAAATACCTTGAGCATGATGCTTACTATCATATAAAAGACAAGTTGAACGCAACAAAGAAGGTGCGTGATGCTTATATTAGTAGCTTTATCACTCCTGTTAGTGAGCAACTTAAAGCTGCTGGGCTTAAATTCCATATTAAGGGAAGAACGAAGTCAATTCATTCTATCTGGCAGAAGATGAAGAAGCAGAAGTGTGGCTTTGATGGTATTTATGACCTCTTTGCCATTCGTATCATTCTTGATTCACCAGAAGACAAGGAGAAAATGCAGTGTTGGCAGGCATATTCTATAGTGACGGATATGTATCAGCCTAATCCAAAGCGACTCCGTGATTGGCTTTCTGTGCCAAAGTCTAATGGTTACGAATGTCTACATATCACTGTGCTTGGTCCTGACAAGAAGTGGGTAGAAGTGCAGATTCGTACAGAACGTATGGATGAGATTGCCGAACATGGACTTGCTGCACACTGGAGATACAAGGGAGTGAAGGCAGAAGGCGGAATGGATGGCTGGTTAGCTTCTATCCGTTCAGCACTTGAGGCTGGTAACAACCTTGAAGTGATGGACGAGTTTAAGTCAGACCTTTATGAAAAGGAGATTTATGTTTTCACACCAAAGGGCGACCTTCTAAAGTTCCCAAAAGGTGTAACAGTGCTCGACTTTGCTTATCATATTCACTCTAAGATAGGAAATCAATGTGTCGGTGGAAAGATAAATGGCAAGAATGTCTCTTTCCGTACCGAGTTACATAGTGGTGATTCTGTTGAGATTCTAACCTCAACGACGCAGAAGCCTAATCGTGATTGGCTGAACATCTGTAAGTCGTCGCGTGCAAAGGCAAAGATTCGTCTTGCATTAAAAGAAACGCAGATTAAGGATGGCCTTTATGCTAAAGAACTGCTTGAACGTAGGTTTAAGAATAAGAAGATAGAGATTGAAGACTCTACAATGGGATATCTTATTCGTAAGTTGGGCTTCAAAGAGGTATCTGAATTTTATAAGCAGATAGCTGATGAGAAGCTTGATCCTAACCATGTTATTGAGGAGTATCAGAAGGCTTACAACCATGTTCATAACCTCAATCAGCCAAAGGAGGCTGAGAGTGCAGAGAACTTTGAGTTTGAGAACCCAACGACAGAATATCTGAAGAAGAATGATGATGTTCTCGTCATCGATCAAAACCTTAAAGGTTTGGACTTTTCACTTGCTAAGTGTTGCCACCCTATCTATGGTGATCCCGTCTTTGGCTTTGTAACAGTTAGTGGAGGTATAAAGATTCACCGCGATGATTGCCCGAATGCACCAGAGATGCGCAAACGTTTTGGCTATCGAGTTGTAAAGGCGCGTTGGAGCGGTAAGGGTTCATCTCAGTATGCAATCACGCTTCGTGTCATTGGTAATGACGACATTGGAATAGTAAGTAACATTTCAAATATCATCTCTAAAGATGAAAAGATTGTAATGCGCTCTATCAATATCGATTCACATGACGGTCTTTTCTCTGGTAATCTTGTAGTTCTCCTTGATGATAATTCTAAATTGAATATGCTCATCAAGAAACTTAGAACAGTAAAGGGCGTTAAGGAAGTAGTGAGAATATAAAATAATTTAATCTGCTTAGCCCTCATTCTCTACCCTATTTTATATGGAGAGAATGGGGGCTTTTGTATTAATGCCATTATTAAATCTACTAAAGAAAAATATGTGTTGGAGTGAAATATGTTTACAAAACTAAGGTTGTAAAACACTATTTTTAAGTCTGAAAATCGCGTTTTTGGTGGGTGTTGTAACTGTTTAGTTATCAAATTGTTGCACAGCCATAAATTAAAAGGTGCTTAATTGGACTTCAAAAGGGCGTTAGTAAGACCTCAAAAGGGCACCTTTTAGAAGCCAATAGATGCTTAATTGAAGTGCTATTAAGCATCTATGATTTTTAAGGATATGATTTTTTATTACAAAATGGTTTTACTTATCCATCGTGTTTATGCGCTCAATGCGTTTCGCCATAGCTTGTGATTTTGGACTCAGTTTACCTTTAAGATACTTCTCCATTATCAATCCTGCTATAGGGGCAGCTACATCGGCACCAAATCCACCATGTTCAATATAAACAGAGATGGCAATCTTAGGCTCATTCATTGGTGCAAAACCAATGAAAACAGAGTGGTCCTTACCAGCATTTTCAGCTGTTCCCGTCTTCCCACATACAGGATAGGTTGTTCCGTTGAGTGCGGTTGCTGTTCCCTTTGTTACTGCTAAGCGCATACCTTTAATGACATCCGCATAAATGTAAGAAGGAACCTTTGTCTGACGAGGGGTAAGGAATCGTGAAGGCAGTGGTGCCCAGTCTACGCTCTTATGAATATGTGGTGTAAAGAAGTAGCCACGATTGGCAATTGTTGCAGCTAAATTACAGAGCTGTAAAGGAGTAGCTGTAATGTCGCCTTGTCCCATTCCTGCCCACATAATTGTTTTTGGGTCCCAATTATTTTTATAACGGCGTGAGAGGTAGTTCACATTAGCAACCAATCCACCCTTTTCACCAGCCATATCAATACCCAATGGACCGCCAAGTCCCATACTAATAATGTATTCCCACCAAGTTGTAACAGCCTTCTCCTTTGAACCATACTTCTGTGTATTGCTTAACATAGATAGGTATGATTTTAAGAACCAAGTATTACAAGATACTGCTATTGCGCCAGTTAGTGCTTCTGGAGAGTAATGGGGATGGCACTTTACCTTTATATTTCCGTCACGAAAGCCACCATGGCAGGCAACCTTAGTTTCTGGTTTAACAATTCCTTCTGAAAGAAAGACCAATGCCTGCGCTGGTTTTATAGCTGAGCCAGGAGGATAAGCAGTCGCAATGGCAAGGGCATCATTAGGACCCATAGGTGAATTTGTCACCATACAGAGCACCTCACCAGTAGCTGGATCAATGGCAACGATACTCCCCTTCTTACCCTGCATTAGCTCTGTTCCAAGCTCTTGGAGCAGTGGTCGAAATGTTAGTGGTGGGTCTTCACGATACTCTTGTGCCTGAATACTATTCAATGTCATGAACATGAGTGCCAGTATCACAGAGCGAAGATATATAATTGTTTTGTTTATAGATATTTTACACATACTTGTTAAATTCTTGCTTAATCTGTTTGTTGCCATTAAGTATGGGATTTATGGCTCATAAAGCGATTGTTATTTTCTACTTTTATAGGTTATAAAATTTCTCACTCTACTTTCTATAAAGAGCAAGTTGGGTTCATCTAAGTTTTTATGGGGTGCAAAAGTACAAATAAATTATTCGCTTGAAACATTCTTTCACTTGTTTATAATTAATTCACAACAATCCAAAATAATTATAAATTACTAAAGGCGAATGTCTGCAAGTGATGTTCCTGACATGAAGCGATTGAGGTCTACGTACCCACGAATGCCGCGTACTTTTCCACGATCGGAGAACTGCCAGATGTTATGTCGCCCTACTCCCTTGATAGATGGGCGCACAGAACTATATCTACCTAAGAAAAGAAAGTACTTATTAAATCGTGGATTAAGATGAGAATTATAGAAGCTTACATGAGAATAAATAAGTGGTTTTTTACCATACTTTCTCTCTATCAATTTCGCAAACAAGGCAACGCTGTCTTGTACTTGTTTCTTGCTCCAGCGTCTTACGCCTTCATGCTCTACGTCAATCATAGGAATCAAGTCCTGCTTGTGTCCTTTCATTGTTTTCTGGAAATTGCGAAACTGAGACCTAATAGACGTTAAGCATGAAAGATAGTGATAAGAACCGCAGCGCAATCCCTGACGACGAGCCGCTTTGATATTCTGTTCGTAGTTCTTGTCTTTTAAACTTGTTCCTTGTGTTGCTTTGATATATACAAATTTAATCTGTTTGTCTTTTGCCACTTCTTTCCAATCAATCTTTCCTTGATGATGCGACACATCAATACCATCATACTGGCGTTTGATGTTTTTTGAAGACTTGTGTGAAGATGTTGCTGCAGAAGCTATTACACAAATAGCTGATAGGAAAAAGATATTAATGGAACGTGGAAATATAGTTGATTTCATCATTTATATATTTGAAACATTTTGAATAAGATTCTTTTAGAATCTATATTATCCTGTAATGGTGCTTGAAAAGCACTGCAAAATTAGCATATTTTTCTTGAACAAACCTATAAAATCCGATAATAATCATTATCTTTGCAACGTAATTACATCTCGATATAGTATCAATGAGTAAACAGGACATCACTCAGCAACTCATACAGACAGTTGATGAGCTTTCTGAACCGGAAGCGTTGCAGGGCATTTGCCATGAGCACCGTGATGGAGATCCCTTGCCATCAGCTAAGGAATTGGAAGAGATTATTGAACTTTCACGTTCTATTCTCTTTCCTGGTTTTTATGGGCGTTCGTCTGTCAATTTTGAAACTATCAAATACCAAATAGGTGTAAACGTTGAACGCCTGCATAAACTGCTGTGTCGACAGATTATGGCGGGTTTATGTTTTAATGAAGATTGTCATTGTCCGAATGCTGCTGACACGCGCCGTTGCATGCAAGAGGAGGCAGATAAGATAGCAGGACGTACTATCGCAAAGTTTCCAACCTTGCGTAAAATACTATCAACAGACATACAAGCTGCTTTTGATGGTGACCCAGCAGCAGCCAATTTGGGTGAAGTAATCTCATGCTATCCAGCTATAAAGGCTGTTATTAATTATCGTTTAGCACATGAACTGTTTTTGGAGAATGTGCCACTTATCCCACGTATGATTGCTGAGATGGCACACTCAGAGACAGGTATTGATATTCACCCAGCCGCAACCATTGGTACTCATTTTACTATTGATCATGGTACGGGTGTGGTTATTGGGGCAACCTGCATTATAGGTAATCATGTGAAACTCTATCAAGGTGTGACCTTAGGTGCTAAGAGTTTCCCTCTCGATAAAGATGGTAACCCTATTAAGGGAATTGCCCGTCACCCTATCTTAAAGGATGAAGTTGTAGTCTATGCCAATGCAACTATCCTCGGTCGTATCACTATTGGGAAAGGCTGCGTCATAGGAGCTAACGTGTGGGTTACACGAGATATGCGTCCACGGACAAAGAAGTACAAACAGAATAAAACAGATATCTTAGATATCGATTTTGAATATGGTGGTGGGATATAATGTTCCTGCCAACTATTCATTTAATATCGTAAATAAAAATATTTATTACATAAATGCAAGAATTTGAACTCATCGCCAAAACCTTCATGGGTTTGGAGCAAGTATTAGCAAAAGAGCTGACACAGTTAGGTGCCAATAACGTACAAATAGGACGCCGAATGGTGTCGTTCACTGGTAACAAGGAAATGATGTATCGTGCTAATTTCCAGTTATACACAGCTATTCGTATTCTTAAACCTATCGCACATTTTAAGGCGAAGAGTGCTGAAGATATGTATGAGGAGGTAATGAAGATTGATTGGAGCAAGTATATCCTCCCTGGAAAGACTTTCTCTGTTGATTCAGTGGTTTATTCTGAAGAGTTTACCAATTCGCGCTTCGTTACATACAAAGTAAAAGACGCTATTGTTGACCAGTTCCGTGAGCGTACTGGTACTCGTCCAAATATCTCTGTAAGCAATCCTGATATTCGTTTGAATATCCATGTGGCAGAGGATAATGCTACGTTGTCATTGGATTCAAGTGGTGAGTCTTTGCATCGTCGTGGTTATCGTCAGGAGAGTGTTGAGGCACCATTGAATGAAGTTTTGGCTGCAGGTATGATTTTGATGACTGGTTGGAAGGGTGAAACAGATTTCATTGATCCAATGTGTGGCTCTGGAACTTTGCCTGTTGAGGCTGCTCTTATTGCTCGCAATATTTCTCCTGGAGTGTTCCGTAGGAGTTTGCATTTGAAAAAATGGCCTGACTTTGATCAGGAACTGTTCGACATGATATACAATGATGATTCACAAGAGCGTGAATTCACACATCATATTTATGGCTATGATACAGACATGAAGGCTGTAAATACGGCTCGTATGAATGTAGCTGCCGCTGGTTTGTCACGATATGTAACCATTGAACAGCAGGATTTTAAAGACTTCACTCAGCCAAAGGAGAAGAGCATGATTGTGATGAATCCTCCATACGGTGAGCGTATCTCTACACCTAACTTGCTCGGTACCTATAAGATGATTGGTGAACGTTTGAAGCATCAGTTCATGGGTAATGAAGCTTGGATTCTATCTTATCGTGAGGAATGTTTCCGTCAGATTGGATTGAAGCCAAGTATTAAGATTCCTGTTTATAATGGTTCTTTGGAGTGTGAGTTCCGTCGTTACCAGATGTTTGATGGTAAGATGAGTGATTTCCGACACGATGGTGGTGTCGTAAAGACCGAAGATGAGAAGCGTGAGATGGCTCAGAAACATCGCTTTAAGAAGGAACGTGAGTTTAAGAAACGTCTTGATGAAAACGAGGAGAATGCTGAGGCTGATATTCGTTCATTCACCTTCCATAGCTTAGAGCGTAATAAGCTTGGTGGAGGTAAGTTCCGTGAAAATCATGAGCGTCGTCCTCGTTTCGATCGTGATGTAGAAGACCGCAAGCGTTCTTTCAGAAGAGGAGACGACGACCGTAAGCGTTCATTCCGACGTGATGACGATCGCAAGCGTTCGTTCAGTCGTGATGATGACCGTAAGTTTGGTGGCAAACGATTTGATAAATCTAACAAGCGCGGAGGATTCCGTGGTAAAAACACGTATAATCATGAAGATTAAATCATTTATTAGTCTTGTGGGGCTTTGTGCTTTCACAGGACTTTTAAGTCCTACAGAAAGTATGGCACAAAAGCAGTTCACTCTTGAGGATTTGAACTTTGGTGGCAAAAACTTCTACAACATGCGTCCTGAAGCACGTTATCTTACGTGGTGGGGAGGCAAGTTGGTACGCCAAGACCTTAACAACTGTTCGTTGGTTGATTTGGTAACTGGTAAGGAAACACAGCTCTTCTCATTAGATGATATTAACAAGTGGGCAGGTTTATCTGCATCTGATGAGGTTGTTCGTCATCTCTATGGTGCTGAGTTCCCTTATGCTGACCGCTCTATTGTGAAGGTACAGAATGGTAATGAGGACTTATATATAGATTTCCAAACGCAAAAACTTGTACAGCGTTTGAGTCGTCCAGCTGGTCTTCAGGCACGTGATTGGAATAAGGTGTCTGGTGCTACAGCCTTTGTTAAAGACCATCAGTTATATGTTGCAGATGCAAAAGGCACAGAGCGTCAGTTAACAACTGATGGATCTGGCGATATTGTATATGGTCAGAGTGTACATCGTGATGAGTTCGGGATTGATGGTGGACTCTATTGGAGTCCAAAGGGAAACCGCTTAGCTTTCTATCGTATGGATCAAAGTATGGTTGCAGCCTACCCTCTCATTGATGTTCCTGAGTTGGAATGGAAACCAGAGAAGGGAGAGTCACGTGCAGCTAAGGTTGACCTTATTAAGTATCCTATGGTGGGTGAAACTTCTCATAAGGTAACTGTAGGTGTGTATGACCTTACAACAGGTAAGACTGTATATCTTCAGGCTGGTGACCCAACCGACCGTTATTTTACAAACATCACATGGAGCCCAGACGAGAAGACAGTTTATATGTTTGAACTTAACCGCGATCAGAATGATTGCCGTTTGGTATCATATGATGCAACTACAGGTGCAAAGTTGAAAGAACTCTATCGTGAGACAGATACAAAGTATGTTGAGCCATGTCATCCTATTCAGTTCTTGCCATGGAATGAGAATGAATTTATCTTGCAGAGTCAGAAGGATGGTTATAATCATCTTTACCTCTTCAATAAGGATGGACGTCAGCTTAAGCAGATTACAAGTGGCAAGTGGGTTGTAATGGAGGTACTTGGCTTTAATAGCAAGCAGAAGAGTATTGTCTATGTTTCTAACGAGTGTCATCCTATTCAACGCAATGTTTGGCTTGTTAATGTAGCTTCCGGAAAGCGTACATTGCTTGATAATGGTCGTGGTTATCATCATCCAAAGTTGAGCCAAGATGGTACTGCTATTATGGATAGCTACAGTGAACCATCTGTTCCTCGCAAGTATGAAATTATTAGTTTGAACGGTAAGCCACAGCGTCGTGATTACTTTGCATCTGCTAATCCATGGGAAGGATATACTGTTCCTGAATATTCAAATGGTTCGATAAAGGCTGCTGATGGTAAGACAGACTTATATTGGCGTATGGTGAAGCCTGTAAATTTCGACCCTAATAAGAAGTATCCTACAATTATATATGTCTATGGTGGCCCTCATGCTCATAATGTTGAGGCTTCATGGAACTGGGGTTCACGTGGTTGGGAGACCTACATGGCACAGAAAGGCTACCTACTCTTTATTCTTGATAATCGTGGTAGCGAACATCGTGGTAAGGAGTTTGAGCAGGCTACATTCCGTCATCTTGGTCAAGAGGAGATGAAAGATCAGATGGAAGGAGTTAAATACTTGAAGTCTCTTCCATACGTTGATCAGAATCGTATGGGTGTTCATGGTTGGTCATTTGGTGGCTTCATGACAACGTCATTGGTTACCAATTATCCTGATGTCTTCAAGGTTGGTGTTGCAGGTGGTCCTGTTATGGATTGGAAGTGGTATGAAGTTATGTATGGAGAACGTTATATGGACACTCCAGAGACTAACCCAGAAGGATATGCACAGACATCACTCCTTACAAAGGCAAAGGACCTTAAAGGCAAACTTCAGATTATCACTGGCTTGAATGACCCTGTCGTTGTTCCTCAGCACTCTTACTCCTTCTTGAAGGCTTGTATTGCTGCTGGCACACAACCAGACTTCTTCGTTTATCCAGGTGAGCCTCATAATATGCGTGGACATCAGAGTGTACACTTACATGAGCGCATTACAGAGTACTTTGAAAATTATCTTAAGCCTATAAAATAGGGTTTGGTGATAATCTAATAGTACGTTTTATTATTGCTTATAATCGCATCTAACAATTAATAAATACCCACGTGCAGCAAGTCTGCACTCCCCCTCCTTCATCGGAGGGGTGGGCTAAGCTTTATGAGAATATTACTTTTAGGCAGCGGCGGTCGCGAACACGCCTTAGCATGGAAGATTGCACAGAGTGCAAAGTGTAGTAAACTCTTCATCGCACCAGGTAATGCTGGTACAGGAGCAGTTGGTAAGAACGTTGCAATCGGAGTAAATGACTTTGATAAACTGAAGGACTTCGTTGTTGAAGAGAAGGTTGATATGGTAGTTGTCGGTCCTGAAGACCCATTGGTAAATGGTGTTTATGACTGCTTTAAGGATGACAGCCGCACAGCTAATATTCCTGTTATTGGTCCTTCAAAGGCTGGTGCTGTACTCGAAGGGTCTAAGGATTTTGCCAAAGCTTTCATGAAACGCCATAATATTCCAACAGCTGCTTACGAAACATTCGATGGTACTACTATTGAAGAGGGTATGCGCTTCCTCGAGACGCTTAAAGCTCCTTATGTGTTGAAAGCTGATGGCTTGGCTGCTGGTAAGGGTGTTCTTATTCTTCCAACGCTTGAAGAAGCTAAGAAAGAATTGCGTGAAATGCTTGGAGGTATGTTTGGTAACGCCTCTGCAAAGGTTGTTATTGAGGAGTTCCTTTCTGGTATTGAGTGTTCGGTATTTGTTCTTACCGATGGTACAAACTATCAGATTTTGCCAGAAGCAAAGGATTATAAACGCATTGGTGAGCATGATACGGGCTTGAATACTGGTGGTATGGGTAGTGTTACTCCTGTTCCATTTGCTACTAAGGAATGGATGGCAAAGGTAGAAGAGCGTATTATTCGTCCTACTGTTGATGGCTTGAAGGCTGAGAGTATTGACTATAAAGGCTTTATCTTCTTTGGCTTGATTAATGTTGATGGCGAACCAATGGTTATTGAGTATAACTGTCGTATGGGTGATCCAGAGACAGAAAGTGTCATGTTACGTCTAAAGAGTGACATCGTAGACCTCTTTGAAGGAGTTGCTGAGGGTAATCTCGACCAGCGACAGGTTGAGTTTGACTCACGTTCTGCTGTCTGCGTAATGCTCGTTAGTGGTGGTTATCCAGAAGAGTATGTGAAAGGTTATCCAATCACAGGACTTGATAAGATAGAAGGCTCTGTAGTCTTCCATAGTGGTACAGCTGTGAAGGATGGACAGGTTGTTACTGCTGGTGGTCGTGTAATTGCTGTTTCTTCTTATGGTGAGAATAAAGAAGAAGCATTAAAGAAGAGTTTTGCAGAAGCTCAGAAGATTGAATTTACGGATAAATACTTTAGAAGAGACATAGGTCAAGACCTATAGCCTTATCTTCTTGAAGGAAAGGAGATAGCTATAAGATGTCTATTGTATAACAATATTAATTACGGCTATCTCCGTATATCATCTATTATGCAACAGAAACGCATTCAAAATCGAATAGCAGAAAGCCGCTGGACACAAGCATACGTTGTCTCAGCGGCTACTCTTGTATGGGTTATTGCGGGGTTATATAATCTTGCAGTAATAGTACCAGGTATATGCCTCTTGCTGTCTACCTATCTTATGATGGAGCTGAATAATGCCAATGCGCTTATTCGTATCTATAGTAGAATGGTGTCATGTTCGTTCTTAGTCTTTGCGACTATGGCGACCTTTATGTTCCCATCTATTCAGGCTGCTATCATTATGTTGGGCTTTGTAGGCTTCTATACTTTTGCTTTTCGATGCTATCAAGACACACATGCGCCAGGATGGACTTTCTATGCATTCTTCTGTATAGGTATGGCGAGTATAGTATGGGTACAAACTCTTTTCTATCTCCCTATACTTTGGGTCATTATGCGTACCAATATTCTGTCGATGAGTCCTCGCAATTTTGTTGCATCTATTCTTGGTATCATCCTTCCTTATTGGTTCTATGCAGGATACTTGGCTGTTAAGGGAGATATTACTATACTCTTAAACCATTTCGCTAAGATTGCAGTATTTAGTGAGCCTTTCAATTTTAAGTTATTAAGTTTTAATCAAATACTGACTTTATCATTTGTATTGGTATGCGCTGTGATTGGCATTGTGCATTTCATGAATCAAAAGCGCAATGATAATATTCGTACACGTTTGTTCTATCAGATATTTATAACAGTAGATCTTGCAACAATCGTCTTTTTGTTTCTTCAACCTCAGCATTATGAAGCATTGCTGAGTGTGTTGATTGTAACTACAGCACCGCTAATTGCACATTTCTTTGCACTTACACGTACAAGGATAACTAACTGGATGTTTCTCATCCTTTCTTATTCAGCTATCATTATCACCCTACTCAACTTATGGATTCTCTTACACAATTACTTGTAGACTATGGCTATTGGGGAATGTTTTTATCGGCATTCCTTGCAGGAAGTGTTTTACCTTTTAGTAGTGAGGCGGTAATGCTCGGTTTGCTTGCAGCTGGCGTAGATCCTGTCCTATTACTTGTTTATGGTAGTATAGGCAACGTTTTGGGAGGAATGCTGAATTATGGTCTTGGTAGATTAGGCAAACTGGAATGGCTTGAGCGTTATTTCCGAGTGAAGCAAGAGTCGTTAGACAGAGCTTATCGCTTTATGGGCGGACATGGTGCATGGATGGGATTTTTTGCTTTTCTTCCTATCCTTGGTAGTGCCATCACCATTGTTTTAGGACTTACACGTGCAAATATTGCTTTGTCCGTGTTAAGTATTACAATAGGTAAAGTACTGCGTTATGCAGCTTTGATTTGGGGTGCATCTTCCCTATTTTAATTAGTTGTTTCCTATAAAGATTGTTTTTCTCTTTATCGGAAACGACTACTACCTAATATAACTCAAGCAGCATACTCCCCTATGTTGTATCTCATTTAATGTTATGTTGTCTTTTCAATGGGAATATACTGTAAACATTTTAGTGCTTAGCACCATTGGTGTTAACTATAAACACTATATGTGCTGGGCACTAACACGAAGATAAAAAAGGGTAAGATAGAGTCATTAAGGTCAATATAAGAAATGTTAGATATATAGGAATCGCTTACTCATATAGTATTTCCAGATAACACTAATAGGAAATAATCTCTCTTATTTTCAATTAATAGAAAGTTATTTGATACTCATAACGTTTTTAAAAGCGAAAAACTTTCTTCTCAAGAACTGGTTATATTCAAAAATTATTTTTATCTTTGCGATTATAACTTTATAAAAAGAATATAACTATGAAATCTGACATCGAAATTGCACGTTCATGTAACATGAAGCCAATAGAGGAAGTAGCAGCTACGGTCGGTATTCCAGCTGATGCTTTGGAGCATTATGGTAAGTATATGGCGAAAGTTCCTCTTTCGCTAATAAATGAAGAGCGAGTTGCTTGCAACCGCCTTATTCTTGTTAGTTCAATCTCTCCTACCCGTGCTGGTATTGGTAAAACTACAGTTAGTATTGGTTTGTCAATGGCGTTAAACCGCATAGGTAAGCGTTCTGTTCTTGCCCTACGAGAGCCAAGTCTTGGTCCTTGCTTTGGAATGAAGGGCGGTGCTGCTGGTGGTGGATACGCTCAGGTTGTACCAATGGAGAAGATTAACCTCCACTTTACTGGTGACTTCCATGCTATTACGAGTGCACACAATATGATTGCAGCCTTGCTTGATAACTATATTTATCAGCATCGCAGCGAAGGATTTACATTAAAACAAATTCTTTGGAGGCGTGTCTTGGACGTAAATGATCGTAGTCTTCGTAACATCGTTACAGGACTTGGAGCGTCTACTGATGGTCTACCAACACAGTCTGGCTTTGATATTACGCCAGCAAGTGAGATTATGGCAGCATTGTGTCTTGCCGACAGTGAGCAAGACCTTCGTCGTCGTATTGAGAATATGGTTTTGGGTATCACTTTTGACGATAAACCGTTTAGAGTACGCGATCTTGGTGTAGCTGGTGCAATAACAGTTCTGTTAATGGATGCTATTAAGCCAAATCTTGTTCAGACACTTGAGGGAACACCAGCCTTTGTTCATGGTGGACCATTTGCGAATATCGCCCATGGCTGTAACAGTTTAGTTGCAACTAAGATGGCTATGTCATTGAGTGATTACGCTATTACTGAGGCAGGATTCGGTGCAGACCTTGGTGCAGAGAAGTTCTTGGATATCAAGTGTCGTAAAGCAGAAATCCATCCTCGTGCTACAGTTCTTGTTTCAACTTTACGTGGTTTGAAGATGCATGGTGGCCTTGTTGATGGTGCATCACATGAGCAAGAGCGTCAAGCACTTGTGGACGGCTTTGCTAATCTTGATCGTCATGTTGAGAATATGCAACGCTTTGGTCAGCCTGTGATTGTTACACTGAACCGATATGGTGATGATACAGAGGAAGAAATCGCACTTCTCGCTGAACATTGTAAGATGTTGGGCGTAGGCTTTGCAGAAAACAATGTGTTCTTGAAAGGTGGCGAAGGTGCTGAAGATCTGGCTCGTCTCGTTGTTGAAACAATTGATAAGCAAGGGGCAAAGGATATCAAGATGACTTATGCTGATAAGGATAGTATTGAAGAGAAAGTAAATAAGATTGCTAAAAATATCTATGGTGCTCGCTCTGTTATCCTTAATAAGTCTGCTCAAAATAAACTTGCACGCATTAAATCATGGGGAATGGATAAGTTCCCTGTCTGCATTGCTAAGACACAATTCTCATTCAGCGAAGACCCTAAGCAGGTGGGTGTAGCAAAGAATTTTGATATCACCATTCGTGACTTTGTTATCAATGGAGGTTCAGAGATGATTGTTGCTATTGCTGGTGAGATTATGCGTATGCCAGGTTTACCTAAGGTTCCTCAAGCTGAAAAGATAGATATTGTTCGTGGTCAGATAGAAGGTTTGGCTTAACAAATATCATTAGTTTCGATTAATTCACAACTTGTCCAGTTTTATAGGAGCATCCTATACATCCTGGACAAGTTTCCTCTTGACACAAGATATTTCTATTATCAGATAAAACTTAGGCTGTTAACGAAAGCATTATGAAAAAAAAGACAATACTACTAATCTTCTTTTCTGTTATCCTTATTGGTGCAATTATTTGGTGTGTCAATGCACCTTACCGTGAGGTAAATTTAAATGATAACTTACAGACAATTCAGAAATCAGAAACTTGTATCTCTGTCCATGAATTATATAAGGATAAAGAATGGGATACGATGATTGTTATTAAGCCTTATGATAATCATACTGCTTCTGATGAGAAAATAGATATGGGCTATGCTGGAGATAGAGATGCTATCCTTGATAATACTTTATTCGATAGTATCTGTACGCTTCTCTTTATAAAAGATAACAAGCTTGTTGCCTTTTCAAGCATTTATCGTAATGTAATCGATTTTAATTCACTGGGCAAAACAACCTATAACGGCACAGACAAAATTCGTATTATTAATAAAATTGCAACAGATTGCTGATTTAATCGGAACAATCTTTTATTTTGGCATCTTGAAATCATCTACGGATACACCTTCACGTAGCTGGTTAATGTCTACGTATGTCCATATTCCACGCACTCTTCCACGCTTACTTGACTGCCATATATCATATTTTGTGTCAGGTAGTTGTGGAGGAAGATTATAGTTTGCAATGAATAATCGGTAACGGTTAAACTCTGGATAGAGGTTCAGATGATAATAAGCTTCATTGGTGTAAATCATTGGAGAATGTCCTGTTCGTTCCTTAATTAATCGGATAAATTCTGCAAGATTCTTCTGAATGATGTCACGTTTCCAATTACGTGTTCCATCCTTTTCTATGTCAACAAGTAGTAATAAGTCTTGCTGACTAAGGTCTATATTAGCAAGAAAATTGTCTACCTGACGCTCCATGGAGGTTCGATAAGTCAGAAAGTGGTAAGAGCCTACTAATAAGCCTCTTTCTTTTGCTGCCTTAAAGTTCTTCTTATATAGTGGGTCGACGATAGAACTACCCTCTGTAGCTTTAATATAGACAAAACGTAGTTGCGGATTCTCTTCCACCAACTCATCCCAATGTATCTTCCCTTGATGGCGTGAAATGTCAAGTCCATCAAAGTCTTTAGTGTATGGCCCTTTGGTCATATCACGATAAGGCCATTGGTCACTGACTACAGAGCGAGGTTTGCGCCATGGTTTCAGGTCGATGATAAGAATAACTATCAGTACCGCTAAAGCAGCACAGACCCACCACCAAATACTATATTTATTGCGCGTTTGCTTTTTGCGCCTACGTTTACGCTTTATCATTTATTGTTTTAATTTATTGAGTCTGTATGGATTATTAAGCTTATTAGCGGCGATAAGCCTAATTAATATGCTTTTTAAAGACTTAAAATCATCACAAAGGTAAACATTCTTTTTCAATGCTACAAATTGCTTATACCGCAAAAACAGCATGATTTCATCGACTTTTAGTAGTAAAAGACTATTGTTAGGTATAGTAGTTGTTCATTCCAAACTTTATATATTAAATGTTAAAGTGTTGTATATCAGGAATATTTTTTGTAACTTTGCAGCGTTAATATGAAACTGAGGCGTGGTGATAACTCATTCTCACATAAGAACACGCCGTAGAGAGTAGCTCTATTGACTTACTCTTCCAAGGTTTCGGAAATTTTTTAATGATGAGAATTTTAAAAGTAGTAAGTATTTGTTTCTTAATGATTTTTGCTTCACATGTTGAAGTGTCTGCCAAAAATGGTGGCTTTGATTGGGAACCAGTAATGAATGCAATCATTCAAATCGAAAGCAAGGGTAATCCTGCAGCCGTAAATGGTCCTTATGTTGGTGTACTTCAGATTTCTCCTATTTTGGTAAAGGAGTGTAACAACATTCTGAAAAGTACTGGTAGCAGTAAGCGTTATTCACTGTCTGATCGTTTTAATGCTACAAAGTCAAAGGAAATGTTTGTGATTATCCAGAGTTTCCACAATCCATTGAACAGTGTTGAGAAAGCTATCCGCTTATGGAGCGGTGGTATTCGATACAATGTTGCAAAGACACAAGCTTATTTTCGCAAAGTAATGCGTCACATGAACTAATAAGCACAACAATTATTTAAGAATCCTCTTATTAAAAGTCCGGCTATCCCTTCCTTGGACAGATAACTGGACTTTTCCTTTTATATCTCTTTCTTTTTTCTTAATTTTGCAGTAAGAATAGTTAAGATTATTACTAAGTATTCTGATGGTTTGATATGTTATTCAAGTGTTTATATGAAGAAAAAACTATTATTTTGCCTCTTTCTTTTTGTTACCACCCTATCAATACAAGCTCAGAACGTTACGTATCGCGGCTCAAAACACTATAATATTAAAGTGAATCAATTTAAGCAAGAGGGCTCTTTGCCAGATAATGCTATTGTCATGTTGGGCGATAGTCATTCTGAATATGGAAAAGACTGGAATCGCTTCTTTCCTAATGCAAGAAAGATTATTAATAGGGGGATTATTGGGGATGATAGTCGAGGGATTTCTAATCGATTAAATCAGATTTTGCCTTATAAACCAAGTAAAATATTCTTTGAGTGTGGAACTAATGATTTAAGCCATGGATGGACGGTTGAGCGCACTTTTCAGGGCGTTATTAACGTCATTGAGTCAATTCGTAAAACGTGTCCACAAACTAAACTTTATGTTCAAAGTCTTTTACCCTTAAATGAAAAAGTTGGTGTTTGGAAACTACTTAAAGGTAAGGATGATATGATTATTCAGTTAAATGAAAAGTTGAAGAACTATTGTAGTGCTAATAAGCTTGTATTTATAGACTTATATACCCCCCTTTTAGGTGCTAACGCTAATGAAATGCACCCTGATTATTGTCGTGATGGACTTCATCTTACGAATAAAGGTTATGAGGTATGGGCAAATATTATTCGTTCATATATTAATGAATAATCTCAGCTTTTCTTTATTTAAGCACTTACAATTTTGACGGGATAGAGTCTAAATGATATGCTAATCAACTTTTATATTTGTTGTTGATAAGCATTCTATTTGTAAAATAAAATCGTATCTTCAAAAGTAAAAGATGCTCTTTTGCGTTTGAAAAGATGTCCAATTGGCTTTTAAAAGATGCCCTTTTACAATGTTACTAACGCCCTTTTGGATTCCAATTAAGCACCTTTTAAAAAGGGTTTTTACAACTACTTGATAATCGGTTAGTTACAATAATAAAAAAATAACGGCTATTTTGACCTTAAATAAGGTTTAATAGACGTTATTTTGTAATGAAATTTCGTATGATTTATTTATCTTTGAATGATTACCTTACACACTTTAGAAAGGTGCTCTCATATCTCCTGTTGGATATGGTGGAATAGGTTCATCATTCATTTTACTGCCAATAATCTCACCACCCAATGGATCGTCAGGTATTGGTGCGGCCATGTCGACATCTTCTGGGTTAGCAAAGCGAGTGTATTCACCACGGAAGTTGAGTAGCACATCACCTGTTGCACCCTTACGGTGCTTAGCAATAATAATCTGAGCCATACCGTGAAGGTCGTTACCATGATCATCTTGTAGGATGTGGTAATACTCTGGGCGATGCACAAAGAGTACCATATCGGCATCCTGCTCAATGGCACCAGACTCACGCAAGTCACTTAGCTGTGGACGTTTACCCTCACGTGGGTCACGCTGTTCAACTGCACGGCTTAACTGTGATAGTGCCAATATCGGAATATTCAGCTCTTTTGCAAGTCCTTTTAATGAGCGGCTAATCGTAGAAACCTCTTCCTGACGGCTGCTGAAGCGCATACCATTCGCATTCATCAACTGCAAGTAGTCAATCATGAGAACTTCTATATTGTGTTCACGTACCAATCGGCGCGCTTTTGTTCGAAGTTCGAAGATAGAGAGACCAGGTGTGTCATCAACATAGATAGGTGCACCCTGCATCTTTCGTATATTAGAATCGAAACGCTCCCACTCATCAGGAGTGAGCTGACCGTTGAGAATCTTATTACCCGGTACAGAACATACGTTTGAAATCAAACGGTTGACAAGCTGTACGTTGTTCATCTCAAGAGAGAAGAATGCTATAGGTTTACGATAGTCAACGGCTATATTTTTAGCAATACTAAGTGCAAATGAGGTCTTACCCATGGCTGGACGTCCAGCAATAATAATCAAGTCGGATGCCTGCCAACCTGCTGTAATCTTATCTAAGTCATGGAAACCACTTGGTACACCAGTTAAACTACCTTTGTTGTTTGCAGCCTTGAGAAGCAGTTGATGAGCCTGCTCAACGACAGTATCAATTTGCACATAATCTTGTAGCATATTTTTCTGAGAAATCTCAAACAAAGTACCCTCAGCTTTTTGCATCAACTCATCAACATCGACGGTTTCATCGAAGGCATCAGTCTCAATCATTGAGGCAAACTGAATAAGTTGGCGTGCTAAGTATTTCTGTGCAAGAATATGTGCGTGATAGGTGATATTCGCAGAAGAAGCAACCTTGGAACTAAGTTCCACGACATAAGCAGGACCACCTATATCTTCAAGTGTTCCCTTATGACGGAGTTCCTCAACCACAGTCATGATGTCTACAGGTCTCTCCTTTAGGTTCAAGGATTGTATAGCTTCGTAAATTTTCTCGTGGCGAGAATCATAAAATGTTTCTGGTTTAATGATTTCAGAAACAACTGTAAAGGCGTCGCTATCAATCATAAGTGCACCTAAAACAACTTTCTCAATGTCAGTTGCCTGTGGCTGGAGGTGACCGAATGTCGTGTCAATAGGAGCCTGCTTGGTCCTACGACTGCTTTTATTGTTATTACTTCTTTCTGGCATACGCTGGCAAAATTACAAAAAATATTCCATTTCTAACATCAATCTTATAAGCTTTTATTATCTTTGCAGAAAAGAATCTTTAAATTATAATTTTAGACTATGATTACTTTTCCTTGCTGCAAAATCAACCTCGGTTTAAATATTGTTGCAAAACGTCCTGATGGTTATCATGACCTTGAAACTGTCTTTTATCCAGTGCCTTTATGTGATGCTTTGGAAATAAAGAAGATGGATGAGGAGTTTCCCTCTCCTACTCCTATTGACCTAAAAGTGACAGGCAATGTCGTAGAATGTGATGAGAGTAAGAATTTGGTTGTTAAAGCTTATCATCTTCTTGCACAAGATTATAATCTTCCACGTATTCATGCTCATCTTGTTAAGCGTATTCCTATGCAAGCAGGACTT
The DNA here is from genome assembly GCA_927910885.1 of uncultured Prevotella sp. Lineage (GTDB taxonomy): Bacteria > Bacteroidota > Bacteroidia > Bacteroidales > Bacteroidaceae > Prevotella. The sequence continues at coordinate 52,908 of CAKMOD010000072.1, forward strand.
GGCGGTGGCTCTGCTGATGCCGCTTATATGATTCGGTTGCTTGACGAGCGTTTTCGTTTGAATATGGGGAATGCTGAGATGGAACGTTATGCAGCTAAATTAGGTGCTGACTGTGCGTTCTTTATTCGTTCTGAAATAGCTTATGCAACGGGAATTGGTGATGTGCTTGCACCTGCAGACAATGAGGAAAATAATTTAGAAGGATATTATCTTGCATTGGTAAAACCTGATGTTGCTGTTTCAACTGCTGAAGCATACGCAGGTGTGACACCTAAGAAGCCAGTGAAAAGCTGTCGTGATATCGTTCGTCAACCGATTGATACATGGCGTTCTGAATTGTCAAATGATTTTGAGGCATCTATTTTTGCAAAACATCCTATATTGGCTGATGTTAAGGAAAAGCTATATAAGAATGGTGCTCTGTATGCACAGATGTCAGGTAGTGGTAGTACTATTTTTGGTATCTTTGGACAGAAACCAACAAACATAAAGGAACTCTTCCCAAATATGTTCACATATTGTGTCAGACTCTAACATCAATCTTTACTCATTCATGATGGAAAAAGCATTAACGGTTTATAAAGCATCAGCAGGTTCAGGCAAGACATTTACATTAGCATCAGAATATATCACCTTAGTGGTAAAGAATCCACAAGATTATAAGAAGATTCTTGCCGTTACCTTTACTAATAAGGCAACGCAGGAAATGAAAACGCGTATTCTTTCCCAGCTATATGGTATTGCTCATAAGTTGCCAGACTCTCAGGCATATTATGAGCAAGTGTCACAGAAGACAGGTTTCCCTGAACAAACGATTAGGGAGAATGCTGCTGAAGCTTTGTCGCTGCTTACTCACCATTATAATGAGTTTCGTGTACAGACGATTGATGCCTTCTTTCAATCTGTATTGCGTAATCTTGCTCGTGAATTGAACCTTACAGCTAACCTTCGTATTGACCTCAATGATGAGCAGGTTGAGGCGCAGGCTGTCGATGAGTTGATTAATAGTCTGGAAGAGGGTGAAGAGGTTCTGAGTTGGATTCGCGATTATATCGATAAAAATATTGAAGATGATAAGGGGTGGAATGTCATTGGACAGATAAAGGATTTCGGAAAGAATATTTTTAAGGACTTCTATAAAGAGCATAAGGCTGAGCTTGATAATCGATTCCGTGAAGAGTCGTTTTTTGACGATTTCATCACGGATTTGCGTAAGAGGCGTGCACACACTTTAAAGAATTTGAATGATCAAGCAAAGCAAATGCTACAGAAAATACGTGAAGCTAATGTGGACGACCCAAGTTTATTCAACAACAAGTCAAGAGGAATATATCCATATATAGTTAAATTGGCAAGGGTACTCCATCAGATAATGATGCTCCCAATTATGTAAATACGTGTATAGAAAATGTAACCAAGTGGCCAGCTGGTTCTTGTTCTGCAGATAAGAAAGCAACGATTATTGAACTTGCTTCAGCATCATTATGCAATGATTTAAAACTCTTGGAAAAATATAGAATAGAAGGATGGAAGGAGTATCAATCTTGTAATTTAGTACTTAAACATCTTTCTCAACTTCGTCTTTTACATGCTATTTCAGAGGCTGTTGATGAGATAAATAAAGACACGAACCGATTTATGCTAAGTAACACACAGTCATTATTTAGCACATTAATGAAAGATTCTGATACGCCTTTTGTTTTTGAGAAGATGGGAGCTTACTTGAAGCATATCATGATTGATGAGTTTCAAGATACGAGTACTATTCAATGGAACAATTTCCGCAAGCTACTTGATAACTGTATGGCACAAATAGAATCTCATAATCTTATTGTGGGTGATGTCAAACAGAGTATTTATCGATGGCGTCAAGGTGATTGGAAATTGCTAAATAATATTGAGCATAACTTTTCTAAGGAACAAATAAAGATAGAACCGCTGGATACTAACTATCGCTCAGAAGAGAACATAATCCGATTTAATAATGCTTTCTTTACGCAGGCTGTTGTACAAACTGTTAAAGAGTTGGAGAGCGATAAGATAAAAGGTGCCAGCCAATTAATTGAAGCTTATAAGGAAATTGAGCAGAAACCGCGGAAAGATAATGGTAAGGGTTGTGTACGCATCAAGCTCTTTCGATATGATAAAGCTATAAGTGCAGAATATAAGGAGAACATTCTAAATGAACTAATAGATAATGTTCGTCAACTTTTAGAACATGGATATAAACAAAAGGATATTGCTATTCTTACACGCTCAAAGACTGTAATACCAGATATTGTAGATAAGTTTCAAAGTGAGTTTGGAACAGATGTAAGTCTTGTATCTGACGAGGCTTTTCAATTAGATGCTTCGTTAGCTGTTAATGTGATTATTGCTGCTCTACGATTGCTTACACATCCAGATGATAAATTAACAGAAAGCAAGTTGGTTAAGCTTTATCAGCAGCAAGTAATGCAGATAGATAAAGATAATAATGCATTGTTTGTTGATGGAGGTAAAATTGAATTAAAGTCTTTCTTACCAAGTAGTTATGTTGATAAGTTTGAGTCTTTATTAAGATTATCTCTTGTTGATTTGGTTGATGAGATTTATTCGCTTTTTAATCTTGGTAGTCTTGAAGGGCAGAGTGCATACGTATGTACATTCTATGATACACTAAATGAGTATTTGAGAGATCACCCAGCAGATATTGACGATTTCATCGAAGAATGGGAAGACACGCTTTCAAGTAATACTATTCAAAGTGATGAAGTCGATGGAATACGCTTGATAACTATTCATAAGAGTAAAGGTCTTGAATATTATAACGTTCTGATTCCATTCTGTGATTGGGAGTTAGAAAAAACAATGGTAATACAATATGGTGTCCAGGAGATAATAAGGAGAAGCCTTATGGAGAATTACCGTTGATTCCGATAGATTTTTCCAAAAAGATGTTAGGTACTGTATTTGAAGATGATTACAAAGAGGAGCATCTTCAGAATACGGTTGATAATATGAATTTGCTTTATGTTGCCTTTACACGTGCTGGAAAGAATCTATTTATTACTGGCAAAAAGGCCTCTAAAAGCATTTTTACAAACCTGCAAAATGGTAATACGGCAAAAGATCGTTCGCAGATTATACAATTAGTTATCGATGACCTTGCTAATGAATTAGATGGAGCAACGCTTGATGATGCTGGAGATAAGGAATCTATCAGTTTTGAGTTTGGTACTTTGACAGATTGTGAAGAGCGTGTAAAACAGGAGAAGTCTACGGAGAATCCTTTTGAACTTACACCAAAGACGCATAAGTTGAAGATAGAGACATTCCCCCACCCTGTCAGCTTCCGACAGAGTAATAAGAGTCATGACTTTATCAATGGCGAAGATATTGCCCCTTCAGATACAAATCGTTATATAAAGGTTGGAAATATACTTCATCAACTCTTCTCTACTATTCTTACTGAGGATGATATTGAACCTCGCTTGAAAGAGTTAGAGCAAGAGGGAGTTATCTATAATGATGAGGTTACATCAAGAGAACTTCAAAACAAGATTGGCAATGCTCTGAAGAATGAAAAAGTGAAAGATTGGTTTAGTTCACGATGGAAACTGTTTAATGAATGTACCATTCTTGACTATGATAAGGAGAGTGGAGATATTTATGAACATCGTCCTGACCGTGTAATGACCGATGGTAAGGAGATAATTGTGGTAGATTTCAAGTTTGGTAAACCACGAGAAGAATATCATGAGCAAGTACAACGCTACATGAGTTTGCTTATGCGTATGGGCTATGAGAAGGTGTCTGGTTATATTTGGTATGTCGTTAGAAACGAGATCGTACCAACTCCTTTTCTCCCATTAAAGGGCGAATAGCCTATATAACTAATTTCATTTCATTCTTAACAAGCGTTCTGATATATAAATTATGAATACATTTCTCGAACACGTTGCAGCTGATTTGTTGAAGAAATATGGTAATGACATGGCGCATATAGCCGTTGTCTTTCCTAATAAGCGTGCTGCCCTATTTTTGAATCAAGCATTAGCTCGATTGGCTGATGGTCCCGTATGGAGTCCAGCATATATTACTATCTCTGACTTCTTTCGTCAACATTCAGGACTAACAATTGCAGATCCTATTAAAAGTATTTGTGACCTCTATAAGAGTTATGTTGAGGTTACAGGCAATACGAATGAAACTTTAGACCATTTCTATGGATGGGGACAACTGCTCTTAGCCGATTTCGATGATATCGATAAAAATATGGCGGATGCCGAGATGGTGTTCTCTAATATTAGTAACCTTAAAGAGTTAGATGATATTAGCTATCTTAGCGATGAACAGAAGGCTGAGTTACGCCGTTTCTTCGCTAATTTCGACGATAATCCAGAGGGTCTTAGAGAACGTTTTATAACCCTTTGGGCTAAGTTGAATGATATATATAATGATTTTAGGCAAAGGCTTAGAGGTCAAAAGTTTGCATACGAGGGTATGCTTTATCGTGATGTGGTAGAGAATGTGAAGATAGAAGTACAATATGAACATTATATTTTTGTCGGTTTCAACGTACTTCAGAAGGTTGAGCAGCTTCTTTTTAAACGCTTTTTAAAGGAAGAAAAGGCAAGTTTCTATTGGGATTATGATCGATATTACATGAAGTCAACGAATGAGGCAGGTAACTATATTCGTCGTTGGCTTGATAAATTCCCCAATACCTTACCTAATGATAACGATGAATTGTATGATAATTTAGGTAAAGAGAAGGAAATAAATATTATCTCTGCCCCTACTGAGAACTTACAAGCACGTTATATCACCGAGTGGTTACGAGAGAATGAAAGATATAAAGATGGTAAGCGTACAGCAATTGTTCTTTGTGATGAACATCTGTTGCAGACCGTTATTCATTGTATACCTGATGAAGTCGATACTCTGAATGTCACAACGGGTTATCCGTTACAACAAACCCCGATAGCATCGATGGTTACGCAGCTTTGGGCATTACAGACAGAAGGTTATTCTGTGCAAGAGCAGAGTTATAGACTTCATTATGTAAACAGAGTGTTACGTCACCCTTATGGAAAGTATTTAACACCTAAAGTTGCCGAAATCATCGAACGATTGAATAGTGAACGGCAGTTTTATGTGAAGCCAAAAGAAGGCTCAATCTTTGAATACCATCCAAGTGATAAGCAGAACCTACAAGCATTAGTTAGTTGGTTAGCAGAAACTATCCGTTTCATCGGCATGAATGGTGCAGACGATAAAGACCCACTCTTTGAAGAGTCTATTTTCCGTATGTACACCTTGCTCATACGTTTGTCTGAGCTGATGACAAATGGTGATTTGGATGCTGATAAGATAATTTTTCGTCGACTTTTAACACAGCTTATTGCCGCTACAAGTATTCCTTTCCATGGTGAGCCAGCACGTGGTGTACAAGTGATGGGCGTTCTTGAAACGCGTAATCTCGATTTTGATCATGTACTTGTGCTCTCTTGTAACGAAGGAAATATGCCAAAAGGAATAGATGATGCATCATTTATACCTCATCTTATACGTAAGGCATACGAGTTAACTACAATTGATAATAAGATTTCTATCTATAGCTACTATTTCCATAGTATGATTCAGCGGGCAAAGGATGTTACTTTCCTTTATAATAACTCCACACAAGGTAGTCATACCGGAGAGATGAGTCGTTTCATTTTACAGTTGATGGTAGAATGGAATCACCCAATTCATCGACTAACTTTGCAAGCAGGACAAGAACCAATGCGCTGTGAGGCCGAAGAGGTTGAAAAGAATGAAGCTGTATTGAAAAGACTCGATGAAATCAGTTATTTCTCACCAACTGCTATTAATACATATATAACTTGTCCACTAAAGTATTACTTTAAATATATTGCTGGTATAAATGAACTCGATGAAATCGATGTTGATGATGTTGATAATCGAATGTTTGGTAATATCTTTCATACTGCAGCACAGCTCATGTATGAAAAGTTATTGCCAAGAGAAGTCATTACTACCAAGAATATAGATTACTTGTTGAAGACAGGAAAGAGCACACAGTCTCTCACATCAGGCAATGCAGAACTTACATTGGATGATATAGTCGACGAGGCATTTGCTACTGAACTTTTTCATCAACAACGAGGAGTAAGGAAACATCCAAAGCTTAATGGACTGCAACTCATTAATCGTGAAGTAATCATAAAGTATCTTCATCAATTATTGCGAATTGATCGGCGTTCTGCCCCATTACGTGTGATTGGGCATGAGTTTCCTGTTAAACGCTCATTGACAATTAATGTGAATGGATTAGAGAAGCAAATAGAAACGGGTGGACGTATTGATCGTTTGGACGAGATACTTGTTGATGGTGATAATGCACGCTTGCGTGTTGTAGACTACAAAACTGGTGGTAAAGCTGCGGAGTCATTGAAAAGTGTTGATGAAATGTTTGACTCAAAGAATTTAAGTAAAAAGAGTGACTACACAATGCAGGCGATGCTTTACAGTCTTATTGAAGCAAAGGACGACTCAGAGCACAATCCTAATCATCGTGCCGTTAGTCCTGCTTTGCTCTTTATTCAACATGCAGGTAGTGATGACTATACTCCTGTACTGTCAATAGATAATGAGGAAGTTACGGATGTTACTGTATATGAAGAGGATTTTCTTAGAAATCTCACGGAGAAGCTCGAAGAAATACATAATCCTAATATAGCTTTTGCTCCAACAGATAATACTGATAGTTGTAAATACTGTCCTTATAAACAGATGTGTGGACGATAATTACAGCTATAAAGATAATAGGCGGTCATAAATGCGAATACATTTATGGCCGCCTATCGTATTTGTAATGTTCTTAACCAATAACCTTAAACTTAGCAAACTTCAGCAGTAGCTGTTTGGTTCCTGCATTACGGAACTCAACTGTTGCCTTAGCATTTTCTCCAGAGCCTTCAAGGTTTAATACCTTACCAATACCAAAGCGTTGATGTTCAATGGTCACACCAACACTGAGTCCAGCTACTGAGGCTGTCGATGAAACCGAGGATATTGAAGTACCCTCTGTAGATAATGTTCTACCGCCATTTGTCATTGCAGACGACAGCCTTTTAAAATTACCACCTTCTGTTATTAATCTACGTTTAGTACGCTCTGAGAATGGGTCAACAGCAGCTTCAGGACGTTTACGCTCTGTTATCTTTGGCTTAGGATCAGCCCTAAACTGGCTTGCAACAGGATTAGAATTCTGCCATCTTGAGCCCATTTGATGATATTCTTGTCCCCAAGGTCTGCTACCAGTATATGCCTTGTTTGGCTCGTATTCACGGAAGTTATCTTCTGAGCGATTACGTCCCCAAGCGTTTCTTGAGCTATTGTCCTCGTCCCAAGGCATCTTACGTCGTTCACCTCCAAAAGCACTGTTTGCTTCATCTTCTACATGAATCAATGCAGGGTCGAAATCATTTAAGAAACGACTTGGGTTATCAACTTGCATTGATCCATAGCGAAAACGGTTCTTTGCATTCGTCAATATACAATGTCGTTCGGCACGTGTTATAGCCACATAGAGTAATCTTCTCTCTTCTTCTATCTCACGTTTTGAACTTACTGACATTGGACTTGGGAATATATTTTCCTCCAATCCAACGACAAACACTGTTGGGAATTCCAATCCCTTTGCTGCGTGAATTGTCATCAATGTCACTTTCGGGGTGTCATCGTCTTCCTTGTCAGCATCTGTGTATAACGCTATTTCCTGAAGGTAGTCAGTAAGATAGACATTCTCTTCACGACCTTCTTCGCGTCCTGAATCAACAAAGCCCTGCATAGCCGACATAAACTCTTCCAAGTTCTCTCGACGAGCCAAGTCCTCTGGTTCACTCCCTGAACGGATATCAGCACTTACCCCACTCTCTTCGATAATCTCCTTACCAAGCTCGTATGCATCCTTCAATGCTACATTCTTAATAAAGCCACTGATAAGTGTTCTGAAAGCAAAAAGCTTTGTCATTGTCCCCTTGTTGACATCTAATCCATATTGTATAGGATTGAGGATAGTTTCCCATAGCGAAACGGAATTTCGTTGGGCACAATCAATAATCTTTTGAATGGTCGTGTTACCAATTCCACGTGTTGGATAATTGATGATACGTCGGAAGGCTTCTTCGTCATTAGGGTTAGAAACCAAGCGGAAATATGCGATGATATCTTTGATTTCCTTACGTTGATAGAACGAAAGTCCACCAATAATCTTGTAAGGAATACCTTGTTTGCGGAATTCATCCTCGAAAGAACGACTCTGTGCATTCGTACGATAGAGAATGGCAAAGTTGCCATAATCACATTCATCATTGCGTTTGATACGCTTCAGTTCATTCGCAACAACCATAGCCTCTTCCCTATCACTGTAGCAAGGTTTATAGAGAATCTTGTCTCCTTCGGCTTCTTTAGAAAATACATCCTTAGGAATCTGTCGTTCGTTGTGTTTCATCAACGAGTTAGCTGCCTGTACGATGAGCTGTGTTGAGCGGTAATTGCGCTCTAACTTAAAGAGTTTTGCATCTTCAAACTTATGTTTGAAGTCAAGAATATTGTCAATGTTTGCACCACGGAAAGAATAGATACTCTGATAGTCATCACCCACAACACAGATGCGACGATGTGTTTCTGCCAACTGTCTTATGATACTTACCTGTGCATAGTTTGTGTCTTGATACTCGTCTACCAAGATATATTCAAACTGTTGTCCATACTTCTCTCTAATCTCTTTGTTATCACGGAAGAGCAAGAAGGTATAAAGCAGAATATCGTCAAAGTCCATTGCATTTGCCTGGCGACATCTTGCTTCGTATGCCTTGTAAATCATGTGGATTGCAGGCATACGTGCACTTCGGTCACGTTCAATGGCAGCACGGTCTTCTGCATATTCTGCAGCTGTGATAAGATGGTTCTTTGCCATTGAGATAAAGTTATGTACCGAAGCAGGCTTATACGTTTTCTCGTCAAGATCTAAGGCTTTTACAATACTCTTAATAAGTGAACGAGAATCATTTTCATCATAAATCGTGAAATTACTTCCAAAGCCGATTGCCTCCCCTTCACGACGTAGGATACGTGCGAAGATAGAATGGAAAGTACCCATATAAAGGTGTTGTGCATCTTTAGCAGTTGTTATCTGTGCGATACGTTCCTTCATCTCTCTTGCAGCTTTGTTTGTAAACGTAAGTGCAAGAATGTTCCATGGGGCTAAGCCTTTATTAAGTAGGTAAGCAATCTTATAGGTAAGCACACGTGTCTTACCCGAACCTGCACCAGCAATAACCAGTGACGGTCCTGTACAATACTCAACAGCCTCACGCTGGCTTTCGTTCAGTGCGGAGAGGATAGCCTCTTCCTTATCTTGATTTATCATCTTATCTTCTTTGTTTTTGTCGAACAGAATAATTTAATAGTCTAATATACAGTTATTTTAATGCTCTTTTGGGAAGGCTGGCATAAAAGTCATCTGGTGTTCAATCTGTCCGATTCTTTTGCGCATATAAGGTCCAGGATTCTTTGAGGAGAAGCGGCGTGGATTAGGTAATGTCGCTGCTATGAGCGCACAATCTCTTCGGCTAAGTTGGCTGGCCTCCATACCGAAATTCTGTTCAGCACAAGCTTCAACACCATAGATTCCATCGCCCATCTCAATAGAGTTTAGATAAACCTCCATGATACGCTGTTTGCTCCATAGTGTTTCTATGAGGAAAGTGAAATAAACCTCTAATCCTTTTCTTATCCACGAACGTCCCTGCCACAGAAAGACATTCTTTGCCGTTTGCTGAGAGATTGTAGAGCCACCACGTAGCTTCTTACCTTTCTTTAGGTGGTCTTCAGCTGCTTTCTCGATAGCCTGATAGTCAAAGCCATGATGCGTAAGGAAACGCTGATCTTCACTTGCCATTACTGCTACGGGCATTGACTTTGGCATTTTTTCTAATGGAATCCATTCATGGTATAGTTTCACAGACTCTCCTTTACCGATCTGTTCAAAACAACGGCTAATCATCAAAGGAGTAAAATATACAGGTATAAAGCGATAGACTACTACCGCCAATATTGTGGAGATGAAGGTTAGGGATAATACCCATCTTATCACTTTAAAAATCTTCTTGAACATAGTTAATGAGTTAATTATATGCAAAGGTACTAAATCTTATTTGATAGCAAGCGGGATAAATGAGTTTTTTCCTCTGTACGATCAGTTTTAAAAATCTTATCAATAGCACAATCAAAGCAATCCTACTGCAGTCCTGTAAATATTCCCATAGAACTTAGGACTTAGTGAGTTGATTTGTATATATTATTATTTTTTACTCGTAATTTCTTGCTTTGTATATGGAGAAATGTAAACTATTTTCTTACCCTTCAAAATCAATATATGCTCTTTTAGCTTCTAAAAAGACGCCTAATAGGCTTCTAATAGATGCCCTTTTGAAGTGTTATTAACGCCCTTTTGAAGTCTAATTAAGCACCTTTACTTTTGTTGTTTTGTAACTTGTTGATTCATTGAGGGTTATATATATCTTTTTAATATGTGATATTTGTCTTTATTTGGGGACGTTTATTTGAATTTATGTAATATTTTTTCATGTCGTAAGCTATGGCTTTTAGAGTTGTAAATAAAAGAAAGGTCCCTCCGTTAAAGATATAGGCTTATAAGATAAGCATCTACACATTTAACGGAAAAACCCTTTAATTACTTTTGTATATAAGTAGGATAACTACTTTATATTTACTTAATCAAGCTGATAGAACGTTTGAGGAACTTATCGAGTGCTGCACCCTGAAGCATACCATTTTGTAGCAATGCCAAGTCGATGAGCTGATGAACAACATCATTACCCTTAGCGTATGCTGCAACAATAGCTTTCTTCTTGTCCTGAAGTTCAGCAACAGTCTTCTGAGTATTCTGCATATCGTCCTTCTCTTCCTGTGTCAGTTCCTCTGCTTTCTTGCCATCTTGTGACTGATGCAAAGCAGCCAAACGTGCCTCCTGACCCTTCAGTTCGCTTGCTACAGGCTTTAATTCCTCTGCTGTGTTAGCAGTGACATCGTCAAGAACCTTCTTTACTAATGGGTGGTCGGCATTAAGAACGAGGTTATAAGAATCAGGCAGCTGAGCATAGAAACCCATTCCCTGCTGGAACTGACTCATCTCCTTCATACGGCGCATATACTCGTTCTGTGTTACAAGAACTGGCTGGAAAGACTCTCCGAGTGACTGTACGTCAACTGTGAAGTCTGCTTTTTCGATAGCAGGAATCTGTGAACGGAAAGCCTCTGACAAATTGTCAGTTTCTTCTACTGACAGATTATTCTTTGGTGCATCTTCCTTCTGAATAATGCGATCAACGATATCTGAATCAACACGTACGTAGCGTGTCTTCTCCTGCTTCTGCTCAAGCATTGAAAGCAACGGTACATCCAACTGTCCGCTTGCATCAATAACGCTATAACCCTTTTGCTTTGCAGCCTCAATATAGCTGTACTGCTCCTCTTTGTTACTTGTATAAAGGTTTACAAGATAACCCTCTTTGTCAGTCTGATTATCCTTAATGAGTGTGTTATACTCCTCAAAGGTAAAGTACTTACCTTCGGTATCCTTGATAAGTGAAAAGTCCTTTGCACGCTCGTAGAAGTCAGATTCTGAAAGCATTCCGTAGTTGATAAAGAGTTTCAAGTCATCCCACTTCTCCTCAAACTCCTTACGATTTTCCTTGAAGATACTCTGCAGTCTGTCAGCAACTTTCTTAGTGATATAAGTTGCAATCTTCTTTACATTCGCATCACTTTGCAAGTAGCTACGGCTCACGTTCAGAGGAATATCTGGAGAGTCGATAACACCATGAAGCAATGTGAGGAACTCTGGTACAATTCCTTCAACCTGATCGGTTACGAATACTTGATTGCAATAGAGCTGAATCTTATTACGTTGCAGTTCGATATTGTTCTTTACACGTGGGAAATAAAGAATACCCGTAAGGTTGAATGGATAGTCTACGTTCAGATGAATCCAGAATAATGGCTCGTCATTCATTGGGAAGAGCGTACGATAGAAACTCTTGTAGTCTTCATCCTTCAAACCTGATGGTGCCTTTACCCACAAAGGTTCTACGCTGTTGATGACATTATCTTCCTCTGTGTCAACCATCTTTCCGTCTTTCCACTCGGTCTTCTTGCCAAAGACAACAGGAACTGCCATAAACTTACAATACTTGTTTAGCAGTTCTTCAATCTTTGATTTCTGCAGGAATTCCTTGCAATCATCGTCGATATAAAGGACGATATCGCTACCACGATCCTCTTTCTCTGCGTCTTCAAGTGTGTATTCTGGGCTACCATCACAGCTCCATTTTACAGCCTTACTACCTTCTTTATAGCTCTTAGTGATAATCTCAACCTTCTTAGCTACCATGAAAGAAGAATAGAATCCAAGACCGAAATGACCGATAATAGCCTCTGCTTTGTCCTGATATTTCTCAAGGAAGTCATTGACACCAGAGAAAGCTATCTGATTGATATACTTCTCAATCTCCTCAGCGGTCATACCGACACCGCGGTCGCTGATAGTCAATGTTCCAGCCTTCTCATCTAAACTGACACGAACACTCAAATCACCCAACTCGCCTTTGAAGTCACCTGTTGCAGAAAGAGTCTTCAGTTTCTGAGTAGCATCAACAGCATTTGACACCATCTCACGCAAGAAGATGTCATGATCTGAATATAAGAACTTTTTGATAACGGGGAAGATGTTCTCAGTTGTAACCCCGATATTTCCTTTTTGCATAGCAATATAAATTTTAATTGTTTTTATTTTGTATAGGTAATAACAAACTCCGTGCCATGAAATGAGAACATATCTTATATTAGCCAATATACAATTATAAAAATAAGAAAACGCCATCTTGTTCTAAGGAGCAAGATGGCGTGTAAATAATTATGGTTGTGTCCTATTACTTGATATTCTTAAGAACAGCAAGGAGGTGATCCCATACCATTTGAACTGTAGGTATAAGGAGGCACTCGTCTGGTGTATGAACATAACGAAGTGTTGGACCAAAGCTAATCATATCCAACTGTGGATACTTCTCAGAGAAGAGACCGCACTCAAGACCAGCATGAATACCAAGGACGAGTGGTTCCTTACCAAAAATATTCTTGTACTGTTCAACAGCAACGTGTACTAACTCTGAGTTAGGATTCATCTTCCATGCTGGATAGCTGTCATCAACAACAATCTCTGCACCAGCCAACTCGAAACATGCACGAACAGTATTGGTCATATTTGCCAAGTTGCTCATTACGTTTGAACGCTGTGAAGATACAACGGTTAACTTATTCTCCTCTGTCTGTATGCTTGCAACATTGCTTGATGTTTCAACCATATAGGCCAATGCTTCATCCTGACAATTAGTCAATGGACCGTTGTCGAGAGCCTGCAGAGCAAGGATAACGTTGTGTGAAATCTGCTTTGGCATAACTGGAGCGGCATCTGCACTCTCAAGGTTCCATACCATAGCTGTGTCAGTAACATGGAACTCGTCCTCAACCTCTGCGCTAAAGATATTCCAATCTGCCTTAACGGTCTCTTTATTAGCTGAAGGAACAGCGAAGAGTACCTTACCATCACGTGGGATAGCATTGTGCAACTTACCTGAATTCCAATAGCTCAAACGAAGGTCCATCTTAGCCTGTTCTGCATAGAGGAAACGTGCAAGAAGTTTGATAGCATTAGCACGTTTCTTATTGATGTCATCACCAGAGTGACCACCAACAAGACCCTTCAAGCTTGCTTCCATAAAGAAATAGCCTTCTGGTGCATTCTCACGCTCAAAGTTGAATACTGCTGTTGTACTATTACCACCCGCACAACTTACAAAGATTTGACCTTCATCTTCAGAATCAAGGTTGATGAGATAGTTTCCTGTCATGAAACCAGCCTCCAAACCGAAGGCACCAGTCAAGCCCGTTTCTTCATCACGTGTAAAGAGACATTCAATAGGTCCGTGCTCAATATCATTAGAGTCAAGGATAGCCAACTCATAAGCCATACCGATACCATCATCGGCACCGAGTGTTGTACCCTTTGCATGAAGCCACTCGCCATCAACATAGGTCTGAATAGCATCCTTATGGAAATCAAATTCTATATCAACGAGTTTGTCACATACCATATCCATGTGGCTCTGGAGAACGACAGTTGGAACATTCTCCATACCTTTTGTTGCAGGCTTAGAGATGAGCACATTGCCAACTTTGTCAACCTTTACGTCAAGGTTGCGCTCCTTAGCAAACTCCTGTAAATAACTAATCATCTGCTCTTCATGCTTAGATGGGCGTGGTATTTGATTGATTTTAGCGAACTGCTCAAAGACACAAGCAGGTTTTAATTCTACATTTGCCATTTTTAATAATATTTTTTTTTGTAATCTTGCTGTTTTATATTACCTTTGCGGTCAATATAAATGCAAAGATAAAGAAAATGTTTGTAACTTTATTGTTAACATTGTTAATAATTGCTATAGCCATGTTGCTTCTCGGAGTGCGTGTGTTATTCAAGAAAGGCGGAGAATTCCAGTCGCAACATATATCGGATAATGCTTATCTAAAGGAGAAGGGAATCCACTGTGTTATCGACCAGGATAAGGAAGCCCGAATTGAAAATAAAGCATATTAGAATCGGAAATAATTAATTAAAATACAATAGAAATGAAGAAATCATTTAGCAAAATGGCAGTGCTTGCTATGGTAGCACTCGCTTTTGTTGCATGTAACAATCAGCCAGTGAAGAATGACACAACAGCAAGCAAGGCTGAAACTTCTACAGCTGCTCCAGCTGCAAATAGTCAGAAAGTAGCTTATGTAGAGATTGACTCTATCATGAGCCAGTATACTTATTGGAAGGATGTAACTAAGCTTGTAAAGGCAAAGGAGGCTAATATTCAGCGTACATTGGCTGGCAAGCAGAAGGCAATTCAGGCAGCTGCTGCTAACTTCCAGCAGAATATTCAGGCAAATAAGTACACACAGGCACAGGCTCAGCAGATTCAAGCAAGTATCCAGAAGCAGGCTCAGGATGCTGATGCTTTACAGCAGCGTCTTGGTGCTGAGTATCAGAACGAGGTTGCTAAGTATAACAAGGCTCTTTCTGACAGTGTACACAACTACTTGAAGCAGTATAATAAGGATAAGAAGTATAGCCTTATTCTTGCTAAGAGTGGTGACAATATTCTTTATGCTGACCCAGCTTACAACATCACTGAAGAAGTTGTTAAGGGTATGAATCAGGCTTACAAAGGCATGAAGAAGTAATTTGTAGGTTCACAGTTACTTATTAAATAGATATAATAAAACCAGTCGTAATTTACGGCTGGTTTTGTTTTTATAACATAGTATCATAGAAAGGGATAAAGTTTACTTTCTTGTTTTGTATAGCACTTCCTGATACTCATCTCTCTATAAGTTTGATATGCCACTCTTCTCTACAGATTTTAACAACCACTATAACTCTAATATTTCATCTTTTACAGTTGTGTTGGTGCTTCGCACATATCGTGTTGATGGTAAGTACCAATAGTGTTGAGCGTTTAATACCTTGTAAATATGCTTTTGTTATATTGAACTTGTTGTAAATAGAGATGCATTATCAAAAGTAGTTAATACCTATTTGATTAAGTCGCTAACTTTTCAAAGAAATTCTTTGTGAGAAAGTATGGCTATTAAAGTTTTATTGGAGAGGATTAATTCTATTTAAGGTAAGTTTAGTTCTCTGCTTTTTATTTTATAGCTCTATCCTACTTGATGTTTTATAAAGCTGTTTTTTAAGAAGATCTATATCTTGTTTTGACATCCTGCTTTTTGTTTTATGACAGTTTGTGTTGGCCAATAGATTTTCCAACACGGGTAACATACGATTAAGGTTACCATATTGAATCATAAAGTTCCAAAAAGGTTCAAACTTCTTCCATCCTCCCATATAAAAGAGATGAGCCAATTGCTGCTTTATATTATCGTGTCCAAAGCTTGCCTTAAAAATATTACTCCATGAATAGAAGTTACGATAAGCCCACTCGTAACCTTGTTTTAACTCCTCTGCTGTTAATCCCAATGTTTTGTACACAACCGTTCGGGTATCATACTTGCTCCAGTCATAAGACGTAATACGTCCATTTCGTTCCATCTGTTGAAACAGACGCGTTCCTGGATAAGGAGTTAGAATATGGAAGGTAGCTGTCGTTATGCTATGTTCAATCCCCCAATCAACAGTTCTTTGAAATACATCTTTATCATCATGGTCAAGTCCAAAAACAAAACTTCCGTTAATCATGATACCAAGACTATGCAGGCGTTCAACAGCTGCTACATAATCTTTCGATAAGTTTTGTAGTTTGTTACTTGAACGAAGATTGTCTGGGGAAAATGTCTCAAAACCTAAAAACAAACTCCGCAATCCTGCCTTGGCAGCTTTTTCTATCAAATTACCATTGAGCACTGATGCAACTGTAGAGGCACTCTGAAAAACTCTACCCATGCCGCGCATACCCTCAAATAATTCTGATGCGAAGTGAGGATTACCTAAAAGATAATCATCAAGGAAATAAAGATGTTTGCCAGGTAGACTATCAATTTCAGCTAAGGCATCGTCTACCTTTCGGGTGTAAAACGATTTACCCTCGCTATAGAAGGCATCCTTGTAGCAAAAGTCACAATGATGAGGACAACCACGGGAAACAACAAGTGAGTTTGGTACAAAATACTTCTCTCTTTTAATAAGGTCACGACGTACAGGGGGAATGTTTTCAATGCTTCTCCAACTTGCTACATATCGTTTTTGAGGGTGTCCTTCGCGTAAGTCTTTGATGAATCGTGGGAATGCTTCTTCCCCTGGTCCTAATATAAGTGTGTCTGCGTGTTGTGCCGCTTCATCAGGAAGACTTGTAACGTGAAGGCCTCCCATAACGACATATACACCTCTTTTTCTATATTCATCAGCGATTTTGTAAGCTCTATAAGCGTTAGTAACGTAGACTTGAATACAAACCAAATCTGGAGTATCATCCAACTTTAGTTTCTCAATGTGTTGATCTTGTATCTCTACTTCGTCATTATCAGAGAAATAGGCTGCAAGTGTCGCCAGCCCCAAAGGTGGGAAAAGCGAGTATTTGATAGGTCGCCAATAAGGGCTTTCTGCCTCTTGCAAAGCTGGTAATATCATTTTTACCTTCATGTTGTCAGTTTTTTATTCTTCATGACACTATATAATCTTAATGAGGTGATTAATTAGCTAAAGCTAATCAATGCAAAAATTTTAAAGTCAAAACTATTGTTCTTATTTAATATTTTATACAAAAGTCGCCATTACATTTCATATATGCAAACTTTTTTCAAGAAAACTCAATTGGATTAGGTTGTACTTATTTTTTTATTAACAAGATAGATATAAATTCTCTTTCTAACAACAGTCTTCTTGAAATAAATGTGTTTTTTCATAGAATAAAAGAAAAATACAACGAAAAATTTTGAGGTATGAAAATAAAGTACTATCTTTGTACTCGCATTTGAGATAATGCTTGGTAATTCGGTTATAGGCCATCTTGGAAGGATGGGTGAGTGGCTGAAACCAGCAGTTTGCTAAACTGCCGTGCGCATTCGCGTACCGGGGGTTCGAATCCCCTCCTTCCGCTTTATCTCATAATCTCAAATGCATTTTGGTCGATTCATCTAATGGTTAGGATACAAGATTCTCAAATCTTGGCATAGGGGTTCGATTCCCCTATCGACTACAAATCATCCTCTTAATGGGAAATATTATTCTG
>CAKMOD010000073.1 GCA_927910885.1 uncultured Prevotella sp.
AGCCCCTCCCCCTTGCCCCTCCCCCAAAGGGAGGGGAGTAGTATGCGTGATACCCCTATAAATTAGGGAAAGGCTTTCAGTTATTCGCAAGCATGGTGTTTCCTGCACTTCCTCTCTTTCGCGCGCGAAGAGGGGGCTTGTGGGTGAGCTTTTATTATCTTCTACAATACTGTTAACGCCTCGCACATAGCGTGCTAACGTTCCGCACACGATGTGCGGGGCGTTAGCACCATCACAAAACACATGAAAAAGAGGGACAAAATAGATGTAATAAGTAGAAAGTTTAGAAAATATTTGTAAGAAAAGGGTGTTATTATTATCTTTGCAAATATGTTGTACTAAAACTATTAATTATGAAGAAAAACTTATTTTTACTAATCCTATTATTTTGTGTGCCAATCGTGCTTATGGCACAAGATAAGAAGTTCTATTGCGAAGCAGAAGGCTATTTAAATAGGCAGAGTTATATCGTTTATCTTGATTTTGGTGATTTGAGAGAAAACCCTTCTCTTTTTGAATCAGAAAAGAAGACACGACCAGTAGATGAGCAAGGGAAATTTATTAAATTCTTAACAGCTGTAAGTTTCCTTAATTGGATGGTTGATAAAGGCTGGAACTTGGAGTTCAAGGTTCTTGAGCCAGATAATGCAAACAATGCTGTTTATACATTCTCCAAAGTAACATCAAGGAGTAAAATAAAAGAGGGGATTATATTAAAGGGAGATAAGTGATATTAAGTAAAAACGGAGATTTATATAAAATCTCCGTTTTTTAGTTTTGCAGTGTTGGCTGTTTGGTTGTTGATGGTTTGTTTACTCCTTATAAATCCTTGATTTTTAAGTGAATTTATCAACACTTTAGAAAGGGCTTCGTTCGCCTCTTTCGTATATCTTAGGTCGGTGAAGACTTGTGCGAGGGTTTCCTTGTTGTTGATTTCCACAAAGTGTTTGTTCTCCTCTAATTGCTCCTTTGGCGTATAGAAAGCATCGATACGCTCAGGCGTAAAGTCTTCGTACGTTTCGTTGTGGATGATGCTGTCGATAGGAAGGCGGTCAACAAGGGCAGGGTCTTCATCAGGCCAACCGAGGGTAATCGTAGCGACAGGCATCACTAAGCGAGGGAGTTGTAATGCTTCAATGATGGTTTTAGGGTTGTAGATGGTTGTTCCTAAGAAGCAAGTACCTAAGCCTTCTTCCTCTGCAAGGTTGCAGAAAGTCTGACAAAAGAGCAGCGCATCAGTAGCAGCATTGAGGAAAGAAAGGAAGTTGTCGTAACCCGGTGTTGCCTTACGGTTCTCCGCCCAGAGCGTAGTACGACGGAAGTCAGCGCAGAAGGTGAGGACCACAGGTGCCCCCATGACCATCGGTTGGTTGAAATGAGCAGGTGCCAATTGCGCCTTCTTTTCCTCGTTGCGAGTGATGACAACCGAGTAAAGCTGCAGGTTCCCCATTGTTGGGGTACGTTCAGCCTTCTCTAATAGAGTTTTCAGTAAATCCTCCGATACATCCTTGTTGGTGTATTTTCTTATCGTCTTTCTTGTATTAATAGTTTTCATTTTAGATAATTTTGATGCTACAAAGTTAAGTAAATGTTTTCTATTTTGGAAAACAATTCGTAACTTCGCAGTCGAAATATTTTCTAAAACGACAATAATGGAAACCAAACAAACTTACTCATTTGATGAAGCATTTCAAGCTACTTTAGCTTATTTCGGCGGAGACGAACTTGCTGCCCGTGTATGGGTCAACAAGTATGCGATGAAGGATAGCTTCGGAAATATCTATGAGAAGTCGCCAGAACAGATGCATTGGCGCATTGCTAACGAGATAGCTCGTATTGAGAGTAAATATAAGAATCCATTGACGGCACAGGAGGTATTCGACCTCTTGGACCATTTCAGATATATTATCCCTGCTGGTAGTCCGATGACAGGTATCGGTAATAGCTATCAGGTAGCATCACTTTCTAACTGTTTCGTTATCGGTTTGGACGGTGATGCCGATTCATACGGTGCCATTATGCGCGTTGACGAAGAGCAGGTGCAGCTGATGAAGCGTCGTGGTGGAGTGGGACATGACTTGACCCATATCCGTCCGAAAGGCTCACCAGTGAACAACTCAGCCCTGACTTCAACGGGTCTTGTTCCTTTCATGGAGCGTTATTCCAACAGTACTCGTGAGGTAGCGCAGGACGGTCGTCGTGGTGCCTTGATGCTTTCGGTAAGTATTAAGCATCCAGATTCAGAGGCATTCATCGATGCCAAGATGGAAGAAGGTAAGGTGACCGGTGCTAATGTGTCGGTGAAGATTACCGATGAGTTCATGCAGGCAGTCGTTGAGGATAAGACCTACGTACAGCAGTTCCCTACCAATAGTAGCGAACCAAGCGTAACGAAGGAGATTTCTGCTAAGGAATTATGGGAAAAGATTGTACATAACGCATGGAAGAGTGCCGAGCCGGGCGTGTTGTTCTGGGATACAATTATCCGAGAGAGTATTCCTGATTGTTATGCAGACCTTGGTTTCCAGACCGTTTCAACGAACCCATGTGGTGAGATTCCACTCTGTCCATACGATAGTTGTCGACTCCTTTCATTGAATCTCTATTCATACGTTATCGACCCATTCACTGATCATGCGCGCTTTGATATGGATTTGTTCAAGCGTCATGCACAGCTCGCACAGCGTCTGATGGACGATATCATCGACCTTGAGATGGAGAAAATCGACCTCATCATGTCGAAGATAAAGACTGATCCTCAGGTTGATGAGGTGAAGAGTGCAGAGTATCATCTTTGGGAGAAGATTAAGAAGAAGAGTTGTCAGGGTCGTCGTACAGGTGTGGGAATCACTGCTGAGGGCGATATGATTGCAGCTATGGGCTTGCGTTATGGAACACAGGAAGCAACCGACTTCTCGGTTGATATTCATCGTACATTAGCTCTGAATGCTTATCGTTCATCGGTGACAATGGCACAGGAGCGTGGTGCGTTTGAGATATATGATGCTAAGCGTGAGGAGAAGAATCCGTTTATCCTTCGTTTGAAGGAGGCTGATGGTCAGCTCTACGAGGATATGAAGAAGTATGGTCGTAGAAATATTGCCTGTCTGACGATTGCTCCTACGGGTACAACCTCGCTCATGACACAGACAACATCGGGTATTGAACCTGTCTTTATGCCTGTATATAAGCGTCGTCGTAAGGTGAATCCAAACGATACGGACGTACATGTAGACTTCGTTGATGAGGTGGGTGATTCTTTTGAAGAGTACATTGTTTACCACCGTAAGTTCTTGACATGGATGGAGGTGAACGGAGTTGACACGCAGAAGAAGTATAGTCAGGAAGATATTGACGAACTTGTGAAACGTTCTCCTTATTACAAAGCTACCGCAAACGATGTCGACTGGTTGATGAAGGTACGTATGCAGGGCGAAATTCAGAAGTGGGTTGACCACTCAATCTCTGTGACTGTGAACCTTCCAAATCAGGTTGATGAGGAGTTAGTGAACAAACTTTATGTAGAGGCATGGCGTAGTGGTTGCAAGGGTTGTACTATCTATCGTGATGGTAGCCGCTCAGGTGTGATGATTTCTGTATCGAAGAAGGATAAGACGAAGGAAGAAAAGCCTACTGATGAGGAGAAGGTAAAAGACCTTAACTCAGCTGAGGAGCATCATGAGCATATCTGTAATCATCCAAACGTTATTGAGGTTCGTCCAAAAGAATTGGAGTGTGACGTCGTACGTTTCCAAAACAATAAAGAGAAATGGGTAGCTTTTGTTGGCTTGTTAGATGGTTATCCTTACGAAATCTTTACAGGTTTGCAGGACGATGAGGAGGGTATTGCCCTTCCAAAGAGCGTTACTAAGGGTAAGATTATCAAGCAGACAGCCGAAGATGGTAACCATCGTTACGACTTCCAGTTTGAGAATAAGCGTGGCTATAAGACCACTGTCGAAGGCTTGTCAGAGAAGTTTAACCCAGAGTATTGGAACTATGCGAAGTTGATTTCAGGTGTATTGCGTTATCGTATGCCAATCGATCATGTCATCAAGCTCGTTGGTTCGCTGCAATTGAAGAACGAAAGCATCAATACTTGGAAGAATGGTGTTGAGCGTGCTTTGAAGAAGTATGTTACTGATGGTACGAGTGCGTCAGGCTTGAAATGTCCTGTTTGTGCCCAAGAAACCCTTGTTTATCAAGAAGGTTGTCTGATTTGTACCAACTGTGGAGCCTCACGTTGTGGCTAAACGGTTAGTAGTAAAGTTTAATTAAACCCCAATTCGGTCATTAGAAAACCATTAATATACATATTGTAGACTAATGACTGATTTGGGTTAACATAGAGGGCGGACAGCTCGTCTTGCTCTCACTTCTCTTAACGAATGATGAAATTAATGACAAGTTATATTCTTCTGGAAGGTCTTCACTTCCATGCTCATATTGGAGTAGGGGAGCAGGAGCGTGTGGTCGGTAATGAATATGTGCTCGACTTGCGGTTAGGTTATCCGTTCGCAAAGGTAATGGAGAGCGATGATGTAGCTGACACGTTGAACTATGCAGAAGTTTTTAACGTCGTAAGAGAAGTAATGAAACAACCCGCTCGCCTGTTAGAGTCAGTCGCTGGTTCCATTGTTGAAGCATTGTGTGCGGCTTTTCCAATGCTAAGTAGTATCGACTTAAAACTCGTGAAGCTTAATCCTCCAATGGGTGCTGATAGTGATGGGGCAGGCGTGGAATTACACTTAATAAATGATAAAACCATGGATTAGAGCCTTGGTTTCCCAAGAAAAGCCGTATCTTTGCCCTTTAAATAATTAAGTATGTTTAAGAAAATATCGCTTCTCTTTGTTTTCTTGGTCTTGTCAGTAGGTCTTTCATGGGCTGCAGACGGACGATTTACACTGGTTATTGACCCCGGTCATGGTGGTCATGACGCTGGTGCTATAGGTGCAATATCAAAGGAGAAGGACATCAACTTGAATATAGCTTTGGCTTTTGGCCGTTATGTTGAGAGGAATTTGCCAGATGTCAATGTGATATATACTCGTAAGACAGACGTTTTTATCCCTTTGCATCAGCGTGCCGATATAGCCAACAAAGCTAAGGCAGACCTTTTTATCTCAGTACATACGAACTCTGTTGCATCAGGTCGTTATGTAAAGGGATTTCAGGTTTATACCTTAGGTATGCACCGTGCGAAAGCTAACCTTGATGTTGCTATGCGTGAGAATGGCGTTATCTCAATGGAGAAGGGCTATCAGCAGACTTATCAGGGTTTTGACCCAAACTCTTCAGAGAGCTATATCATGTTTGAATTCATGCAGAATGCGAACATGGAGCGGAGTGTTGAGTTAGCTCGAATGATACAGAACTCTGTTTGTTCGTCTGCAGGACGTATCGATAAGGGTGTTCATCAGGCTGGTTTCCTCGTGTTGCGAGAGAGCTTTATGCCTGGTTGTTTGATAGAGTTAGGCTTTATCACAGCAGCAGATGAGGAGGAGTATCTGAACTCTCCAGCGGGTATAGATGCCATGGCAAAAGGCATTTACAATGCTTTTGTACAATACAAGAATACATACGACACACGTATCGTAGTGCCTTACCGCCCTGTTGAGAACAAGAGAATCGTAGTGGATCGCGTTATCCCAACAGCTCCAGTAGACAAACCACGCCCTGTTACACCAGTTGAGAAACCTCGCACAACGGCTCCTGTGCAGCGTTCTCGTTCTACAGTGCCTGTGGAACAGCCTCGTTCATCAGAGCCTGCACCAAAGCCTCGCCCTATGAATAAGGTACAAGAAGCAAAGAAGAGGATTTCAGATGCGATTCGAGAGTTGCTTCCTTGTAATGATTCTGAAGCTGGGGCGTCAAATAGCGCACCCTTGTTTAAGGTGCAGGTGCTTGCTGCCAACCGTCAGTTACGACCAGGTAGCGAACAGTTCCGTGGTCGTACAGATCTTGACTGTATACAGGAAGGCAATTTTTATAAGTATGTTATTGGCTCCAGTACGAATTATAATGAGATAGCACGAATGCGCGAAAAGCTGTTGAAAGACTTCCCACAAGCTTTCATCATTGCTTATAAAGACGGTGCTCGTATGGATGTCAATCAGGCAATAGCAGAGTTTCTTAAGAATAAAAAGAATAAGTAAATAAAAACGGATATGAAGAAAATTTTCACACCACAGGTAAAGATTGCAGTTGTAGCTATACTTGCAGTTGTTGTGCTGTTCTTTGGAATGGAGTTCTTAAAGGGTTTGTCAATCTTTGGGAACGACGCACATTACAAGATCAAGTTCAACGACATCACTGGTTTGTCTACATCAACCCCTGTCTATGCTCGCGGTTTTAAGGTGGGTGTCGTTAGGAATATTGATTATGACTATGATAGGTTAGGTGAGTCAATCACAGTCGATATCGATGTTGAAAAGACATTGAGAATCCCAGAGGGTAGTACAGCAGAGATTGTTAGCGACATCATGGGTAATGTGAAGGTTGTACTGCAGTTTGGCAAAAGCACGAAGTTTTTGGAGCCAAATGGTTGGATTGACGGTGGTATCAACGATGGTACCTTAGGCGACTTGAAGAGTATGGTACCTTCAATGCAGAAGATGTTGCCAAAGTTGGATAGCATCCTTGCCAGTGTGAATACACTCCTTGCTGACCCAGCTCTCCAGAGTTCGGTTCACAACGTGGATAAGATAACAGCTAACCTCACTACTTCTACCCGTGAGCTTAACACCTTGCTCGCACAGCTTAATGGTTCTTTGCCTGTTATGACAGCGAAGGCTGGTAAAGTGATGGACAATGCCAACGGAATGATGGTCAACGCTAACAGAGGCATTACAGAGGCTCGTGGGGCTATCCGTGGCGCAAATACGATGATGTCTACTCTTAATAATAAGGTGAACGGACTCGATGTTGAGACTACAATGGCTAAGGTGAATGCCACCATAGACAATATGAACTCGCTCACAGCTAAGCTGAATAGCAATGAGGGTACAATGGGCTTGATGCTCAATGATGCCTCTTTGTACAATAATCTTAATAGCACGATGCGCTCTGCAGATAGTCTTTTGACAAATCTCAAGGCACATCCAAAGCGTTATGTTCACTTCTCTATCTTTGGTAGAAAAGACAAGTAATTTAAATATAGTCTAAATAATATTGTCAATGTTTCACACGCAGGGAAAGTGTTTTGAAGCTGTTTGAATATCAGCTTCTTTGCGCTTTCCCTGCGTTTGTTTCACTCTCAGCGTCATAAAGGGTGTAGGCATGTTAAAACTATTTGTTTTTCAAATACTTACAATTACACAACTACGCAAAATGAGAGGTTGGTAAGAAAGATAACGCAACCTCCACAGATATAACGATTTACAAACTTTCTCGTCTTTGAGATGTAATATTGCAGATAGTTCTCTTTATAAATAAATTACTATCTTTGCACTATCAAAATCAAAACAGAGATAGTCGGCAAGCCACTATTTCGAGAAAGACATAGATATTTATAGATAACCAATTATGAACGTCAGTCCTAAAAAATCTTTGGGATAGTTGCCTCCAGCTCATAAAGGAGAATGTGACCGAGCAGCAATTTGACACCTGGTTTCGTCCGATTGTATTACAGTCGTACAAGCCAGCATCAAAGACATTGTTGGTTCAGGTCCCAAGCCAATTCGTATATGAGTATTTGGAAGGTCATTACGTAGACTTACTACGTAAGGTGTTGACGCGTGTCTTCGGACAAGGCGTACAACTGACGTATCGTGTAATGGTTGATCAGGAGAATCACTTGTCACAAGACTTAGAGCAGGACACCGTAGAAGACATCTCGTCACAGCGTCCTACTGCTCGCGCTAATCAGAGCCCAACCGTACTGGATACAGTTCCACAGGACCTCGATTCGCAGCTCGACCCTCATAAGTCATTCAGCAACTATGTTGAAGGCGACAGCAACAAACTCCCTCGTTCTATCGGTCTTTCTATCGCAGAACACCCTAACACAACACAGTTTAACCCAATGTTCATCTATGGACCATCGGGCTGTGGTAAGACTCACCTTGTTAATGCTATTGGATTAAGAGCGAAGCAACTCTATCCACAAAAGCGTGTGTTATACGTGTCTGCACGTCTGTTCCAAGTACAGTACACCGATTCTGTACGACAGAATACTACCAACGATTTTATCAACTTCTATCAGACAATTGACATTCTGATTGTCGATGATATCCAGGAATGGGTTACTGCAACAAAGACGCAGGACACCTTCTTCCATATTTTCAACCACCTTTTCCGTAACGGAAAACGTATCATCTTAGCGAGCGACCGCCCACCAGTAGATCTCAAGGGTATGAACGACCGCCTGCTGACTCGTTTCTCTTGCGGACTGATTGCAGAGTTGGAAAAGCCAAACGTACAGCTTTGTGTGGATATTCTCCATAGCAAGATTAAGCGTGATGGTCTTAACATTCCAGAGGATGTAGTGCGCTTCATCGCCGAAACTGCTAATGGTAGTGTACGTGACCTTCAAGGTGTTATCAACTCACTCCTCGCTTACAGCGTCGTTTACAATAGTAATATTGATATGCGATTGGCTGAGCGTGTTATCAAACGTGCAGTGAAAATTGACGACGAACCGCTGACAATTGACGATATCATGGACAAGGTTTGCTCACATTATAATGTTACGATGTCGGCAGTCAACTCTCGTTCTCGTAAGAAAGACATTGTGATGGCACGCCAAGTGAGCATGTATATGGCACAGAAATATACGAAGATGCCTGCAAGTCGTATCGGAAAGTTGGTGGGTAACCGTGACCACAGCACCGTAATTCACAGTTGTTCAAAGATTGAAGACCGACTGAAAGTTGACAAAGGATTCCATGCTGAAATCGCAAGTATTGAAAACTCTTTTAAGTTAAAAGCATAAGGTATTAGTTTGAAAGTCTGTCGCATGGTCGTGGCAGGCTTTTTTTAATTGACTTAAACCTTACTCCCGCACCTGAAATTAACCTTCCCCTCACTCTGAAAAATCATTACAAAACAAGTAAATAAATCCCCCTCAGAAGTCCTAAAAGGCACTTAAAAATGCATCTTTGTAACTCTCAGAGCATCAAGTGTTTGTGTGAGAGTATTTTAAAAGGTGCTTACTTCGAGTTCAAAAGGGCGTTAGTTAGCATCCAAAAGGGCATCTTTTGCAAGCCAAATGGGCGTCTTTTCGAAGTTAAAAGAGCATCTTTTAAAACGAGGATGTGAAAAATAATTACATTCGTTGTAAGGAGTGGTTTTGGAGATGGTTAAGGATACCCATTTAAAATTGTTCATTTTGGGTAGGACTGTTTGGCATTAAACGTAATAAAAAAGGTTCTTCCGGAATTTGGAGTGATAAAGATTTGTCCAAACTTAGTTCTCTGACGAAAGGTCACACGGAGAAAAGGAGAGGACAGAGGATTATTAAAAAAAGCAATGGAAGTCACGGAGGCACCGTCGGTGCATAGAGCGACGGAGCTTGTTTGCCAATTCTATTAGCAATTTATATACAAAGCGTTTATCCCCAAATAGTTATCAAGAATCTGTACGCTACACCTTTCGTCGCTCTTTGTGCCGTCGGCACCTCCGTGACATTGCGTTTACCTCCGTTCCCTCAGTGACTCCGTGTGCCTATTATATAAGAGTTTTAGTCTATCACTCCATATTT
>CAKMOD010000074.1 GCA_927910885.1 uncultured Prevotella sp.
AGATGGTTAAGTTGGGTAGCTTTGTGTTTGTAGAATTCTTGAAATTGTAAAGAAAATCATATCTTTGATTTTTGTTGATGCTTAATTGGAGTCTTATTAACGCCCTTTAGGCTTCTAAAAGATGCCCTTTTTGAAGTCTTATTAACGCCCTTTTAAACGCTAATTAGGCACCTCTTACTGCGCTGTTGTGGAACTGTTTGATTTAGTGATAGTTGCAACTGCGAGCGAATGGCTCTTTTTTGAGTAAAAAGGTGTGCTTTAGAGATGAATTTTGTATAGTTTTTTCAGCGTCTTTCGTTATCAGTTGAGACCTCTTGAAACAAATAACGGATGCACAATAGTGCATCCGCATTAACCTTACTAAGAACTATAATAAAGTCACAGTTTATTTTTCTTTATTTATCTCCGTTGAGTTTGTGGTGAAACTTTGCTGATAATACCTTGTTTTAGGCTCTCTTTTCTTTGTAGCTATAGTCACAAGTAACGTTGATAAATCTTTATGATTAATGTCTTTTTATAATGTTTTTGTATTATAAATGGGTATGGATAGCCTTGTCATTCTTCTATAACTCAGCTCTACTTACCAACCTTATTCATGGTTTTACCATTGGTTACACCACGCTTAGTGTATTTTGAGACGGGGACTTTAGTTCAGTTCCTCTTTCTCGTTCATTGCCTCAAGGCAGTGAGGACAGATACCTTTATAATAAAGCTGTGTATCATCAATTCTAAAGCCCTTACCAATTTCGCCAGTATAGCGTGGCAACTCCGTAGCTTCAAAGTCGAAAACCTTCTCACAACGCTTGCAGAAGAAGTGTGCATGTGGCTCGGTAATACCGTCGTAGCATACGCGATGATCATCAATGGTAATCATTGATGCTGCTCCGTGCTCTGACAACATTCTCAATGTGTTATACACTGTTGTACGGCTCACCGTTGGAAGTTGTTTCTTCAATGCAAGGAAAACCTCCTCCACTGTAGGGTGGGTGTGGTGAGTAGCGAGATACTTCATGATTGCTACACGCTGTATAGATGGACGAATACCTAATGCTATTAATTTGTTATATACTGAATCCACTGTTGTCTACCTTTTTATCAATTTATACTAAATATATTTCCACTAATCATAACAAATCACCCGAATTAAAACGAATGATTGATAGAATATCACTGCAAAGGTACGAATTTTGTGAAAAACTGACAAATATTATGTTGGAAAAACTACAGATATTGTAGGAGTAGACGAGTGAACAAGTAGATGAGTGAACGAGTTACTTGTGAGAAAGACAGGGTAACATAGTAGTTTGATAAGAGAACAGTTTGCTCAGAGAAAGACACAGTAACAGAGGAACGATGGAGGAATAATAACATAACAAGTAACTTATCCACTTCTTAATTTGTTTGCAATAAAGAGTGTTCTTATGTTACTTTGTCTTCTTTACAAGCAACTCGTTCGCTTGTCATCTTTTCACTTGTGTGCTTTGTTAGAACGGATAAAAATGTTACTTTTGTATTTGATAAATGTTTAATGTGTATAGATAAAGATTATTTAGGATGAAGGAAGTTAGTTACAAGGATTTAAAGTTCAATCCGTTCAACCTTTTAGGAAAGGAATGGATGTTGTTGTCTGCAGGAAATGAGCAGGATGGTTGTAACACGATGACAATCAGTTGGGGGCATATTGGCTGTATGTGGGGACATAACGACCCTACGGTTGTTGCCTATATACGTGCCAGCCGTTATACAAAGACTTTCGTGGATAAAGAAGATTATTTTACGCTTTGCGTGATGGATTCCTCTTTTAAGAAGCAAATGGCTTATCTTGGTTCTGTTTCAGGACGTGATGAGAATAAGATTGAAAAAGCTGGATTGACAAAAGTTTTTGCTGATAATAGTGTTTATTTTAAGGAGGCTAAGTTAGTTCTTGTTTGTAAGAAAGAGTATGCTGCAGACCTAAAGGAAAGTGGTTTTATTGATAAGGAGGTTTTTGAACAGGCTTATCCTAATGGCGACCTTCACACGATGTATGTTGGTAAGATTGAAAAAATACTCGTTCGTGACGATGAGTACCTTGGTTAGTAAACAAGTAGACAAGTTTACTAATTGCTTGTAATAAAAGATGGTGTATCATGGTAATAGACATAGTAACAAAGGTAACGTGATAATTTAATAAGTAAATTGTTCACGTCCTTTGTTATAATGTCCTTTTTTATCTTTTACACAAGCAACTGGTTCACCTATCTACTTATTCATTTTTTTACTTTGTCTTTTTATATAGACAACTTGTCCCCTTCTTCATTATTCTGTCCTTAATAGGATAGGTGTTGAGGCTCCGCACATGTGGTGCTAAGGCTTCGCACGAGTGGTGCTAACCAATGGCACAAGGCGTGTGGCACAACAATACTGCTGTAGAAGATGGGATGTAAGCTGATTGATAGACGAGTTTAAGAGTAGGAAAGTTGCTTGTTAAATTCTCATTTTCTTTTTTCTATCTTTCTCACAAGCACCTCGTAAACTTGTTTACTCGTCTACTCGTCTACTCGTTCACTTACTTAATATCATCGTATGCACGAATTGCCTGAAGGAAACGTGCATTGACATCATCGAAAGTGTAAAGACCGTCAGTGTTCTGATTGAGACCCTTCAACTTTAAGGAGAATACTTGTGGAGCATGCTGCAGGTCGAGTAGGGACATCTGCTTAAGTTGGTCTGTACTCTGATAAACAAGGTTTACGGCTATATAAGCTTTTCCAGCAGCGTCGACCCACTTCTCTAAGACAAGTTTTGAACCGATAGGAGTCTTCTTCTCGATAGAGTTAGGAAGTGAATATTCCTCAACGCCAAGGGCAGCATCAACACTTGCAATGTTTGAGTCATGACCACAGAGGAATGTAAACTTACGATCTTTGTCGTTCAACTCGTCGTACATATACTGCAAAAGTGGGTGAGCCACGTTAACAGCAACAATCGGAGCAGTGAAAAGTACGTCGCCATACACGTCTTTTACCTTAGCAATCTTAGTCCAATCCTCAGTTGTGAGTTTATGACCAAAGGCAGCTTTCATGCCATCTGGCTCCTCATAATACTGGAGGATAAAGGCGTCAGAAGCAGAGTTAGCATTCTTCAACGAACCCTTCATTCCTGGCTCTTGGTTGAGTTCAAGCGTAATTTGTGTATCGTTATTAACGAAGTCTTTTATTTCTCCTTTCTTATAATACTCACTTTGCTTCATGTCTAAGACCTTAGCAATGAGATCGTAGCTCTCCTTTAGACTTTTGTTGATACCAACGAGTCCTTCCTTACCACCCATAGCATTGATTTGCCTCATAGCCTCAGTGCGGAAAGCCTCAGTACTCTTTGTAAGACGAGGGAAGAAGATTGGGTCCATCTTAGATGGTACATAGCGGTGGTTCACACGTAGGTTAGCCACTGGCATGAAGCCACCAGAGAAGTATTGTGCAGTAGCGATACAACGCTGCATAGAGTTAGCATAGACATTTACTTCGTCAATTGTTGGAACATAGTTATCCTTAAACAATCCCGTTTCGATAGTCCATTTGCGGAAGAACTGTCCCATCTCGGTTTCAAGTACACCACCTCTGAGTGTCAGTTCGCTGGCTGCAGATGACCAATTTGTCCACTCGTGTGGAGTCATCTTGCTCAGTGCAGAACCATTGGTTGATAGTGGTGAGCGGATGTTATGACGAGAGAGAATAACAACTTCCTTTAGTTTGTATTTTCCTTTGAACGCCTCAGAACGCTGAAGCTGTGCCTGTGCTAATGCTGGACAAATGATTGTCAGTATTAAAAGGAGTAAGAGTGAATTAAATTTTCTCATTGTAGTAGGAGGGGATTGGTTTATAATTCATAATTCACAATTCATAATTATGATTACTTCAGATGCTTATGATAAGGGTATTATCATTAACTATAGATAAATTACCTATCTTTATAGCAAACAATGGTAATCATAATTATGAATTGTGAATTATAAATTATGAATTAATGTTAGAATTTAATCTGCAAACGTGTCTCAAGGATAGAGAATGTATTGTTGTTGAATGCAGCGTTATCTGTTGCGCGGGTGATAGAACCACGAACACGCCAAATCATATACTTGTTGAGGTAATAATTGAAAGTCAATGACCAATCGTTTACTTTACCACCAAAGATGTTAGCGTCCTTATCGGTTAAGGTTGAGTAGTTGTAGGCTGCAACAAGCTCCAAAGAACCTGGGTCTGGAGTTGCAATACCTGCATCAGCCATTGTATAGGTATAGCCCTGACCCTTGAGGAGACAGCGTAAATTGCTATATGCACCCCATGCGCTATAGTTTGGCATAGCGTTATCACGCTTGATACCTACGTAGAAGTACTGTGCCTCAAAGCCAAAGTTGCCAACTGCAAAGTTCATTTCTGGAGAGAACTTCCATAGTGCTGTAGCGTCTGTGATAGTTGCTTCCTGTGCTGCAACATTTGCAATTCGTGTTGGGAATGGAGCCTTCAATGTGTAAGACTTATGGCTGAGGGTTGCATTCTTGTTGTAACGTGGTGACTCGTATGCTCCACTGATACCAATATGGAAAATCTTTCCACGCTCGGTTGCAGGACGCCATACCAATCGTGTCATTGCACCCCATGCTTCATTACCAAGCTTGTCGGTTGACATCTTCATCGCATCATTCTCTGCAAATACAGATGCCGTAGCATGGAATTTCTCACCAGCGTGAACATACATCGCACCAATCAGACGACTGTTAAAGAAAGCCTGGTTAGCCAAAGGTTCTTCCATTGAAATCTTGAAACTTGATGATGTACCACTCTGTAAACCAAACTGGTGTACGAAGTAACCCATACGAATCAAGTTCTCTTTGTTGAAGTTATAATCGAGACTAATATCTTTAAGTGAAAGACTCTGACGAGCATAACCAATGTCAACCTTTGCTTTCCACTTACCGTATGTTGCACCTACGCCAATACGTACGTCAGGAATAGCAGCACCATCATTAAGCTGGTCGTTGAGTGTTTCGTCGGTTGAGTGCATTATACCAGCATCCATAAGGATTCGACCAGTTGGCTTAACAACCAACTTTGGTTCCTCGTCTTCCTGAGCAAAGGCCCCTGCACAAGTCATCAAGGCACAGGTAGCAATAAGGATAATTCTTTTCATAGGGTATTTGTATTCTATAAATTAGGTTTTATCTGAGAAATAGAGATATAAGAAGGGTCATAGAGGAGTTAAGTCATTAACTAAAAGTCAGTGTAAACCTATTGACTTAACTCCTATGACGCCTTATGCTTTGTAAGACTTAGTTTGCAGTCTTAAAAGTACTCTTCGCAATCTTACCCTCCTTCTTCAGCTTAGCAAACTCTTTCTTTGCCTTTGCCAACTGCTCCTGGAAAGCTGGTTCTGCGTGGAGACGTGCTACAACAGCTGCGCTGATGATACGTGCTGCGTCTACATCGCTCTGCCAGTGGTAACCACAGATAACACGGCTCTGCCCCATCTGGTAACCACGTTCAAGGATTTCATTCTGACGATCAACGTTAATCTCAGAGAGAACAAGAGCGGTTGCCCAACCGATAGCTGTGTGACCTGATGGATAAGAACCATTGGTTGACAGCTCTTCCTGCTGCTCTGGGTTACAAGTCATCTCCTTGTAGAATGCGAATGGACGAACGCGCATGTAATGATCTTTAGCACTACGTGTAGCTAAATCACCTGCATCCTCACGCATGTTCAAAACGAGCTTGTAAATCTCAGGAGTTGTCTCCTTGCTAATCCTGATACCGAAAGCCTCTGAGAAAGCGTTAGGTACACCATCACCACCTACACGTGCATCAGCTGCAGCCTGATCACCACGAGGTGTGTTGCGCTGCATCTTACCCCATTGGTACTGCGCTTGGTCGTTAAGGAACTGAATACTACCTGGCTGTGGAGGTGCTGGGAGAAGCTCGAGTGAACTTGCCTGTTGTCCATCTTGAAGGTAATAGAGGTCTGGTTGTGT
Organism: uncultured Prevotella sp.; assembly: GCA_927910885.1. Classification (GTDB taxonomy): domain Bacteria; phylum Bacteroidota; class Bacteroidia; order Bacteroidales; family Bacteroidaceae; genus Prevotella. The sequence continues at coordinate 6,008 of CAKMOD010000074.1, forward strand.
ACGTACGTCTTTAATCTTCTTTGCTGCTGTCTGTGCGAAAGTGGTTACTGAGAACATTGCCAGCAAACCAACTAATAAGGTTTTCTTTGTCATTTTAGTAGAGTTTTAAATTTATAAAATGGTTTAATTAAAATACAATAGTAATAAGTTGCAGCAAAGGTAAAGGAAATGTTGTATACAAAATAGTTGCATCTTGTCTTTTAGATAAAATAAACGGATGCAACTATTGTTAATATATTGATTATCAGTATTTACTCTTATTCTGATAATTTTAAAATATAATTGACGATACTGGCTGGATTCTCTTTGCAATAGGCAGTGAGAACTGCATTGTTATCACCAATCTTACTATGATAAAGATGGCTGACAACAGGATTTAGGTTACCATAGATACCTAACATTCCTAGTAGGAGTGTCCGCTTCACTCGTGGCATTGCAAGGAGCAAAATAAGCACACGCACCTGCTGACTATTAGAAGCTGTGAAGTGGAATACCTCCTTACAAATTTCCTTATCGGTTGTGGCAAAGTTCTTAAAGAACTTATCTGATATATCAGCAATTTGGTCGGTGATGTCTCGAGTAGCTGATTCGATATCGGCAAAGAGTTTAGAATTAAACTTCTTCATTCGTCGCTCCTCATTCTCGTGCACAACATTCTCGTGCACAGCAGCATATTCCTGCATTAATTGTTGCAAGGTTTTCAGTTGCTTAATTTGGTTGATACGGTTATCAATCGTCTGTAATAAGCGAAGAAGTACTATGCGGTCACGATTGTCAATGTCTTTTTCTATTGACTGTAATTCGTCCGTCAATGCTTTAGTCATTACTTCATATCCCTCCAACTTTTTCAGTTGTTCGATGCTTTCAGATATATATTCACGGATAACTTTTAAGCCCTCTGGTGTGAAGATTTTCTCATATTGATTCTTAACTGCAATGAAGTCAGTATAAACCTCAGCCACAGGGTGTTGCTTTGATTCGTTAAGAATATGGTGTAAGCGTTCTATCATACCATCATTCAATCCCTTTAGCACGAGTGTGCCTTGTGTAGAGCGATGGAATTTATTAAGTCGTTCCTTAAGTTCTTGGATATGATTGAGCCATACCTCATTCCTTCGGCATTGTTCAATGATATTCTCTATGTTGTCCGTATTGCGTGCTTCTTCTGAGTCATGTACCATAGAATCACGTTCATAGACCTCAAATTGCTTGATTCGAGCTATTTGGTCATTCAGATATTTCATCATCTGAAGAGCGGTGTCACGGGTTCAGTCGGGCAATACGTACCGATAGTTTAGCAAACTGCTCATTGTTAGTACGCAGACTTTGTGAGCTGATATTAATGCTATCAATCTCATTACTGATACTGTCAAGCGTGTTGCGTTCATTCTCCGTTAGTCTGTCTTTTAAGGTGTCTAATGCTTCCAGACGTTTGCGTAAATCGTCCTTACTCATCTGAAGTTGGCGATAAGTCAATATCTGATGTCTACGATAGCTAATGAAGATAATACCGAGAATGCATATCAGGGTAAAGAGAATGATACCAATAAGTTGTAGACTTGGAACCTTATCATCAAATGTAACCCACTCGGCAGCTTCTTCCTTACCTGGGGTTAACTGCAAAACTCCAAGGTCAGAACCTATATATAAGGTGTTATCAAGGATAAATCCCGCCTGAGCATTGAAGTGGATGTCTGCAAAGAAACTACCACTATCAATTATTTTTCCCCCTTTAATCTTATACTTATGTATACCTGTTTCTGGTATTATATAGATAATACTGTCATTGATGCAGAACATTCTACAGCTTCCATCGACTCGGATAGAGTCAGCACCTTGAATTTGTAGATGGTGATTGGTAAGGAGGAGTAATTGGGGATTCTGCTGACCGTATGTTAGCAGACTGCTGATAAATACTTTATCATGTGTTCCTGTAACTTGTTTAATCTGTTCCCCCTTTTCTACAAATATACCATTATTGAGCGTGGCAATATATATGTCGTCACTATTTTGTGCCTGATGAAAAGCAGTTATATACTTGTTGTTCATCGCCTTAATGGTATCTGTCTTACCATTTTGGGTATCAATGGATAATAGATAGTCTTGTACACCAAGGAGTATTCTGCTTTGGTGGGACAGAAGTGCCATAGAGGTGATGCGTGTCTTGGTTTGCGCCAGCAGTTGTGGACGCTTAAAGAGCTGATTGACAAGGTAATGATTTCCAAGACTTAGCCTGAATAGCTGATTATTAGCATTATAGTAATAAATGTCCTCGCCATTGGCATACATCTCCTTTGGCAACTCATCGTTCTCAAAATCATAAATCTTTGTAGCTACTTGTTCTCCTGCTTTTTGACGGAATAACTCATGTTGGTTATTAACATAGAGAAGGTCTTTGTCGGATACACAAGCAGCAATGATAGGAGGGTTAGCGTTAAAGAAACCAAGATGGTGTGGAATACGCCATATAGCATTCTTTGTCAGCAGGATAGAGAAGCCGTTACCATCGTCGGCAATGGATATTTGATGCGGATTGTCAGGAATATTATTTCGCAATGGAATACTAACAAAACGCTCTAAGTTGTCGGATAATAGTATTGTAGACGAAGTGATGAAATAGTAGGTTGAACTGGCTTTATAGAAGGAAAGTACCGATTGGGGTAGTGAGAAAGTCTTACTCTCTGTACCATCAAATCCTTCGATAGTCAACTGCTTATCAGATAAAATGTAGAGTTTTCCTTCATAGATAGCAACATTGCGTATGTTCTCCCCTTTGTGTCGCAGTTCTGTCTTCTTTGTTTGGAGGTTTATGCTTATAACACCAGCTTGTGTTGCTGCAAAAAGCCACTTATTTCCAACATGACAGAGATTATTTACTAAGAAAGGTTCATAGTACTGACCTGCCTTTTCTTTATGAATAGGGTAAAGGGGCTTTAATCCTTGCTGCTGTTGATTAAGCGGCATAGAGAAAAGTCCTTGAGAAGTAGCAACAAAGAGATTGCCGTCTATTATTTCAATACTATATGGAGAGTATCGGCTGCCTTTGCTTGGAATCTCAAAGGTTGTCTTATGAATAAGCGTGTCGCCAGCTATGTTCCATAATTGTAAACCAGCATTACGTGTCGCCACCCATATCTGATTGCTTTGCTTGGAATCACGCTTAATGTCATAGATGCGGTCTAACCCCGTGTAGAAACGCTTCCTATTCTGTCCGTTGACATGCCATATAACACCTGTCTCACCGCCTATCCAGTATCCATTCTTATCTATAGACAGCGTTGACAATCGGTCATCATAGTGGAATTCCCGCTCTGATAGTGACCGTGAAGTAGTAGTTTCCTTGCAGCCTGTGATGATAAATAATAGTATCAAACAAAGCCAATTGGTAAATAAACGCTTCTTTGTCCTTATGTTATATTTTGTAGTCATTAGATTCTACTTTGTCTGCAAAGATAACGAATTACTCTGAAAATGTGATATCATATTTTATATTGTTTGCAGAAAAATGATGCTTCTGATGTGTTTTCCTATTAAAAGAATCTCTATTCAATCTTGGTACGGAGTCGTAAATATTTCTGATATAAGTCTTTCTTTAGTGCTTTTCCGTATCTTATAGTACTCATAATGAGCCTCATTTATGGTTTTCTATCGTTGTGTTAATGCTTCGCACATGTCGTGCTGATGCTTCGCACATAATGTGCTAAGGGTAAACACAAATGGTGTTGATGCTAATTTGCTTTGCAATATGTAGTCAAAGTAAATGCAAGCCTTAGTTATATAAGGCAAATTAAGCAATCTTAAACTATTAAGATTGTTCTTCTGTTTATTGCATAAGAAAAGGGGATGTAACGCTACATCCCCCTTTTCTATAATCGTCTATCTCTTATTATTTTTCAAGATTCGTTGTGCACAGTCTGCCAATACTACTACGGCTCCTGCCAGAATACATACGTCCTTGATGACAAGTCGACCTGCACCCGTCAGTAACGGAAATCCATGCTCGCCACTACCTAAGTCTGGTACCCATGTTTCAGGGGTCGTGACAAGGAAGGACAGCGTTCCGAATGTCATGATAATGACCAGTCCGGAGCCTACAAAACCAATCTTAGGGAACCAAATACCCAATAATGTCAAGATACCGAATGACATGATAGCAATACCTAAGCCATGTGAGAAAGTGTAAGTATTATTTGCCTTGTGCCACTCATGCTTAACTTGATCAAACTCACCTTCTTTGAGTTTGTAGTCCTTATATTCAGGTGCATCCTTTGAATAGAAGAAGCTCATAAATGGACTGTTTGCAACGAAAGGTACAATACCCTCTGCCTCATAGTTCCAGAACTTCAAACCACCAATCCATACGAAGATGATAAAGATGGCAATACGTATCAAATGAATACCTGTACCCTTCAGCGATGCTGCGGTGTTAAGAACGAAATCTAATAATAATTTTACTTTGTTCATAATCTGTTTTTTATTGACTTTATGTCTTGAATTTATATTTGTGTTTGTGGGTTTTACCCAGCAATTTATAGATTAAGTTTAGTCTTATCCTATTCCTTTAACCTATTTTTATCCTTATGTTTGGATTTGTCGGCAAAGATATATATTTATCTTTAAACTGCAAAGAATTATTTTGTATTTATTCCAAATAAATCTTCACAATCCTTACTTTTCATGCCTTTTAAGCACTAATTATCTAAAAAATACCATGTTTGTGGTATAAAAGAAAACCGTTAAAAGAGTAAATTATGTATTACTTATGGCTTAAATTAATTATATATTAATTGGTACATGTTGTACGTGCTAATGCAAAGATACACATAATGTTACTCCCGAATGAAATCTGTACCTACGCTTTCTTGCCAGACACAAGTACGAAGATGATGAGGATGCCGATGACGAAAATGAAGAGGAAGGAGCCTAATGCACCAGCATAGATTCTACCTGTGTGTACCTCTAAAGCAAGACTCCAAAGCGACATGGGTTTATCTTTCAATTCTTCTGGCTGTTTTGCGAAGGATGAACCTTGAAAATAGGTTGCTATACATTCCTTGTTTGTGAAGTCAGAACTATAGCCAGAGATTGTCTGTTCGTCTGGTGCAGTGCCCGGTATACGGGGAGTAGAGACCATAGCATCATTGTAGTAAAGTACGACGTTATTCTTACGATCCCAGTAGAACAGACCATCGAAGGAGCCTACTATCCATGATTTGTTGTCTGCATGTTGCCAAACATTTTGACCCATAACACTCACTGGGGGTGCTGTGGTGATAGGTGTTGGCTTGGAAGAGAGATTCTTAAGAGAGTAGAAACCTTCCGAAGTCGAGATGAGCCAATCGTGAGCTTGCTCATCATATCGAATCATTCTTAGTTTATCATTCCAAGGATTATCATTGTCTAAAGTCGTGCCAGGCAATGGTTTCGTATTGTTTGTGGCGAGGAGAATCATCAGTGGAGGACGTAATGCCCATCCCGTTATTGCGATAAATAGCGTTAAGGCGAATGTGTAATGCCCAATCTTTGTATGCCAAACGAGCATTGATACTGTTTTACGACGAATCCAATACCATATACCCGTCACACAAAGGATAATTAAGACGACTCCAATTCCGTCTACAATGAGCTTTCCTACGGTTCCAAACAGTGCACCACTATGCAATAACCACATTTGTCGGAACAGTGACACCTTCCCTTCATTCCCCTCACCAGCTTGTAATGTGAGACAAGTAAATTTCTTATAAGGGGCTGTAGCATAGTAGAGGTGAGAACGAGAAAGAACGATGAGCGTGTCACCATGGGTGGTGATATCTGTCAATAGTTCGTTATCCTCTTGCTTAGGTAAGTCTATTTTTTGCCAAGATGCGTTCTTTCCCAGTTTATATAAGTCCATGACGCTAACCGCAAACAGGTCATTTTGTGGGGTTTTAGCCATTCCTCGCATCTGTCGATAGTCAGCACCAGCAGGTAGACCTTGGTTATATTCGGTGAAGTGAGAAGCAGTTGTATCAGTTTGAATGACACCCGCTGCGCCATATATGAACACTTTATCTTTGTTTTTATTATCTTTGTAGCGTAGTGTTCCACGTAGTAGTCCATTGTTCCATTGGTTGAATTCATATTGTCCAGGCAATACGCCACGGCTTACATTAATATTAGCAAAGAGTTGACGATGATTGAGAACAATACCAGAAAGGCAGAACATTACTAAGAAGAATGTTATGATGATACCAATCCATTTATGGTTTTTACGCCATGTTTTACGTTTCATATTCTATTGTTTGTGTTATGTTGTTTCTTACTCAGTTCTAAATTAGAGTACAAACTTACACAAAAAAGCTGTATTTCGGAACTTTTTTTGCTGTTTTTTGCTTCTTCCGAAATATGAAATAATAAAGTAAAGCTCTGTTACATAATAAGTCACACAGAGATGTAGGGTGGCTGGAGATTAATGCAATATCATGGAGGTGAGAATAGTACAAAGGTTGACAGAGACGAAACATACGGCTTTCTGATAACTTTAGGGATAAATGCTTTGTACATAAAACTCGCAAACAGCCTTCGTTGCTCCACACACTGTTGTTGTCTTCATGGACTTCTCCAAGTCAACAGCAGCTTAGAATTATGTTATATTTTAATCAAACAGGTAAATTCTGTTTGAGATAAGCGTACTTCATTTCTCTATAAAACAACGAAAGTGACACCTCATGATGTCGCTTTTTGTTTTGATATGCCTCGACGATATCCTTAACCACATTGCTTTTACTTACCAACCGCAATGCTGTTGGACGTCAATAAAAATGTTATTAACAGATAAGAAGAATACTTTTTTGTTTTTTATTTATACAATTTTTATTATATTTTAAATAGATTTGTTTTAATATATAGGATTATTTATGT
>CAKMOD010000075.1 GCA_927910885.1 uncultured Prevotella sp.
ATTTTTCACATACTGATTTTGTAAAGACCACAAATGGCTTGCAATTAACGCCCTTTAGGCTTCTAAAAGATGCCCTTTAAGACCCTTACTAACGGCCCTTTAGAAGGCTTATTAAGCACCTTTTGAAATCTCTTTTTTCAACTGCTTGATAGCAAGTAACTTACAGAGGTACAGAAATAAGTCACTTTTAATCCATTTTCCAACCTTTTCTTTAATCTTTTTGTCAATATATTTCTTTAGCTTCCATGCTAAAGATGTATAACCCACAGAGGTATTTTCGGGTATTACTTTGAACTTTGTCTGCTTTATTTCTTCGTGTGATTTATTATGTAATAGGGGTTTACTTTATTACTCTATGTTTCTGAAGAATCTAAAAAGAAACCCCAATTAACAGAGCTTTATATAAGTTCAAGCTACTGTTAATTGGGGTGTATATTATAAGTTTGAGTTTGTTATGTTTTACTTTCTTGTAACACGAACATATCTCATAACCTTCTTAACGACTACTCTTCTCAAGTCGCTGTCATAGAATTTGGTCTGAGTTAGCTCAAACTCATTGTTGTTCAAGAATCTAATTTGGAGGTTCTTGCGCATCTTACCGTCTATCTTCATAAAGAAACCATCACGGCGGAAACCATAAACACCGATATCGTCATCACGCTTCCATCTGCCGTTGTCTTCTCTTTCTATAACGCTCATGGTTCCATCATGGTAGAAATCGAAACGGTGCAACTCATCATCGAGGTCGTTATCATCGTGACCAACAAGCGTGCGAAGATTAACAGGCTCACCCGTAGCGAAGTCAACAGGGAGGAACTTATAGTCGTCATATCTGTCAATCGTGAAACCTACCTTATATTCCTTATGTGTTCTTGGATTGCGCACAATGGCATAGCTACCCTTATTTGTAAGCTCCCAGGTACCAACAATCTTAGAGTTGGTTGTAGGTGCAGCAGCTACTACGTTGTTATTATCCTTTACTTCATTGTTTGCGGCGTATGAACTGGAAAATGTAAACAGTCCACCTAATACTAAACCAGCACATAAAGCGTGGTTAGAAAAAAAGTTTTTCTTCATTGTTATATATTCATTTTTGGATTAATATGTTGCAAATATACGTAAAGAAATTATAATAGCAGGGAAGTATTTATACCGTTTTAAATGATTTTATAGAATTCATTAACAGACTGTCTCTAAATTAACAGATTTGTTCAAATAGAAACAAAATCTGTTTATTGAGTGCAAAGGGGATGTGATAGCTTCCTATTTCGCAGGTTTATTGCCCATTGTGAAGTCGATTATAGGACCTGATAACAGCTGTTCATGTTCAAGATAATAATGCGGATAAGGCTGCCCATTCACTTTAATACGTTGAATGAAACGATTGTCAGCATCACTCTTGTCTGCATGGATTGTAATGGTTTTTCCATTTTCAAGCTGTATCTTGACTTTATTGAAATAAGGAGTACCAATCATATATTGTGTGCTGCCAGGGCAAACGGGATAGAAGCCGAGTGCAGAGAAGACATACCAAGCTGATGTCTGACCATTATCTTCGTCGCCACAATAGCCATCAGGCTGAGCGGTATAAAGTCGGTCCATCACCTCACGCACCCAATATTGCGCCTTCCAAGGCTGTCCGCTGTAGTCATAGAGGTAAATCATGTGCTGGATAGGTTGGTTACCATGTGCGTAATTGCCCATGTTCATGATTTGCATTTCACGTATTTCGTGAATTGTAAAGCCGTAATAGCTATCGTCAAAAATAGGAGGAAGTTGGAATACACTGTCTAACATTGCATTAAACTTATCGTATCCTCCCATCAGCTTTGCCAGCCCAGCAGGGTCATGGAATACACTCCACGTGTAATGCCAGCTGTTTCCTTCCGTGAAGGCATCACCCCATTTGAAAGGATTAAATGGCGATTGGAAGCTACCGTCCTCATTACGTCCACGCATCAGCCCCGTTTCCTTGTCGAAAACTTTCTGATAGTTCATTGCTCGGAGTTTGAAAGGTTTGAGTTCCTTAGCACTCTTTCCGAGTTTTAATCCCAATTGATAGATACACCAATCATCGTAGGCGTACTCTAATGTGCGGGCAACACTCTCGTTGATTCCCACGTTATAAGGTACGTAACCTAAGCGATTATAATAGTCAAAGCCTTTTCGTCCTGTAGAGCTAACGGTTGGGTGAACAGCATTAGCACCATGCACAACAGCCTTCCAAAGTGTTTCAATGTCGTAGCCACGCAAGCCCTTGATGTAAGCATCAGCAACGACCGAAGCCGAGTTGTTGCCCACCATACAATCACGATGCCCCGGACTTGCCCACTCTGGAAGGAATCCACTCTCCTTATAAGCGTTGACTAAGCCCGCTTGCATCTTCTCATTCATTGAAGGATAGACGAGGTTGAGCAATGGAAAGAGTGAGCGGAAAGTGTCCCAGAAACCTGTGTCGGTAAAGAGATAGCCCGGTAGTACTTTGCCATTATATGGACTATAATGGATAGGATTACCCTGTTCGTCAAACTCATAGAACGAACGTGGGAAAAGTACTGAGCGATAGAGGCAACTATAGAAAGTGCGAAGATGGTCGATGTTGTCATCTTCTACCTCTATACGTCCTAATACATTATTCCATTCCTTTCTTCCTTCTGTCTTCACTTCGTCGAATGTCTTTCCCTCAACTTCCTTGAGATTGCACAATGCCTGCTCGTCACTAATAAACGATGAGGCTACCTGTACATTAACTTGTTCGCCTTGTTTGGTGCGAAATCCTACAACAGCCATAGCGTGATTGCACGTTGTTGAGGTTTTTCCCTCTGATAGTTTCCCATCTTCAATGCTGCCAACGAAAGAGAATTCGTGGTCGAAATGAAGCACAAAATAGTTCTTGAAGTTTGCTGGTACACCTCCGCTATTCTTAGTTGTATAGCCCACGATTGTACGCTTGTCAGGCATAATTGTCACGGAAGAACCCTTGTCAAAGGCATCAACAACAAAATAAGCTTCCTTGCTCTGAGGATATGTGATACGCATCGAAGCAGCTCGGCTGGTAGGACTAATCTCTGCAGTGACGTCATAGTCAGCCAAATAAACCTTATAATAATAAGGTGTAGCAGTTTCAGCTTTATGCGAGAACCAACTGGCGCGTCTTTCTTCATCAAAGACTTTCTTACCGACGACGGGCATGATAGAGAACTGTCCGTAGTCGTTAATCCATGGACTTGGTTGATGTGTTTGCTTGAGACCGCGAATCTTATCGGCCCCGTAGGTGTAAGTCCAGCCGTCTCCCATCTTTCCTGTCTGTGGAGTCCAGAAGTTCATACCCCATGGTAAGGCAATAGCAGGGTAGGTGTTACCGGTTGAAAGTTCTGATTTTGAGGCTGATCCCACTAATGTACTCACGTAATCAACTGGGTTATGCGCTGCCAATACGGGCTTGGTAACTATCAATAGTAGAATAAAGAATAGAATATGAAATGGTTTTCTTATAATAAAAAACATGGAATTATAATATATAGCCTTAGTTCATTCACAGATTTAAGGTTTTGATATCGCTAATAATATGTTCTATTTCCCAGTAACTTTCAGAGCTTAAACACCGTTTAAGAACATCATCCTTAAACTTTAATCTTTGTGGGCGACAAAGTTGTCTTCCTATATACTCCAGTAATTCAAAGATGTTATGCCCTCTGATGTGCAGATAGGCATTATCTTTAGTCAGCCCTAAAGTACTATATCTTTTCCTTTCTTCATCAAGATTAATCTTCTCAATATACGTTTTATGTTTATCTAATAGCTTTGTAAAAAGGTCGGATATGTTGGCTAATAATGCTTTACCATTATCTTCTAATTCAATCACACGACATTGCTTTGGTAAGCAAGCATTAAAGTCCTTTTCGGCTATTTCTTTATCATTACTCCGCTTTGAGTGGAGCAATATTAGTAAGGGTATGTATACTATATGAGAGAGCTCTGATAGAAAAGATAGGAATTTAAAGTCTGATTTTAGCTCCGCTGTCTTGCAATTATTCTTAAGTGTTTGCTTTTCACAGAAGTGGTTCTCCCAAGAATAGGTATAGGTTTGTAAGACATGGTGTTGTGCGTCAATATCAGGTTGTTGAAGTAAGTATCTGTAATCACTATCGATGCAAATAAAAAAAGTTTCTGAAAGGAAGGGTAAAAACCTCAAGCACTGCTCGCATCCACGAGTTTCATTCTCTTTTTTGCTTTTGCTATAAGTGATATAACGATACTTGCCAGCATTATATTTCTGCAACATAGTATTCCAGAAAAAGATATCATCTTCACCTTCCAGATGCACACAGGCTTTAATAGAACGATCAATGAGTAGATAATTCTTCCAGTAATTAGCTTGATCCCTATAGATATCTGAATTTAGCATTTTTCTGTTATGTCTTCAAAATAAATAACTTTATCTCCCCATCCGTCTCCGAAAATACTTGGAGAATGTGTGGTTATAATAAATTGAGCTTGTGGGTTTAATGCTGTTAGAATGTCTAATAGCCGATATTGCCATGAGATATGCAAAGAAATCTCAGGCTCATCCATGAGTATGACGGCTTTTTCCTCTTTAAGTAAGAATACGTTAAGAAGCATTAAGAGCAATTGCTTTTCACCAGAAGAAAGTTGATTTACTTCAATTAAAGACTCTTCTTGTTGAAAAGCAAGTCTGCTGTCATGTATAGTTATTTTCTTATTGGTATCTGCAAACAGCTCATTAATTATGTCAAAGAAGTGTTGGATACGCTTTTTTATAACCTCTGCTTCCTGTGGAAAATCTATAATTCCCATCCTATAATTAAAGAAAGAGAAGGATTCTTTGTTTTGATAAATCACGTATTCCAGCGCTTGTGTAAGTGCAGAACCTTTTTTACGTTTATCTAACTGAGCATAATTATCTAAAGATTTTAGGTAAATCAAAGTGCTTCCCTCTAATCTGTTTGGTGAGGCATAAACGTGAGGAGCTGATAAACCATGCATTGGACTTGGAGTAGGCGACGTATGGTAGCTGTAGATTTCGTCCAAAAGTGTAGTTTTCCCACATCCATTTATACCAACAAGAATATTCATCTTAGGATCTAAGTCTCGCAAACAAATATTGAACTTTCCCCAAAGATTATTCAGGATAAATGAAGAAATATAAGCATTTTCAAGCATATCAAATTGAAATTAAAAGCTACTATTGCCTTGATTTAGATACAAAATATTATAAAGACGTCCTGCTGTTGAAAGCTGGTGTATGAAATATTAAGAAGTTATGTTTACGCTGATATTGACATCTGTACTTCCTTATGCAAAGTTATATTTTAATTTTCAAAATAACAAATAACTAATATTATTTTCTTATATTATGTTTGAAAACGAATAAAAAGTTTAGCACAGACATGTTAATATTCTACTTTGTAGCCGACTTCCACACCCATACTTCGCCCATTTGAAAGCGAACTAATAGCTTTGATCCTGTATCTGTCAGCATGATACCTTTTGTGCCTGGCTGTAATAAAAATACCTCTCCATTGTTTAGTTGTTCAATGATAGTAGAATCCTTTCGGCTTATTTCATCAGGACGAGGTAAGAGGTCAAGATTATTCATATTAACAGTTCCAAAACAAGGGATAGTCAGTGTAACTTCGTTTGCTCTGTTACTGATGAAGCCTGCATCCCTTCTATTTGCATTCTTAACAGCCTGATCGCCTTTATCAACAATCTCGGTAGTAATCGTCTTAATACCATGAAAGTCTTCCTTCGGTTTTTCTTGTGTTCCTTTGTCACAGCTACTCAGCATTAAGGCAGCCATAGTAAGGAGGGTATATAGTTTTCTAATCATTTTGTTTTACGCTTAATATTTAAGTACAAATGTACACTTTTACAAGCATAAAGGCAAGAGATGTTGAAAAAAACGATAAATATTATTATCAATAGAGGCTAATAATTCTGAAGTAATAACTTTATATTTCATAGGGTAAAACTATTGTAAAAGCTAATACTTTACCTATTATTTGTTCTTACTAACATTTCGTATTACATTGAAATATAATATGAATTGTTGTTTAATTAACTTTATTTAGCTATTTATATTTGACTTCATTACGAATAATTCGTAGCTTTGTGGCGTGAACTTTTGGATATATAATTATGGAGAAACTAACTAAACAAGAAGAAGAAGTAATGTTGCAGGTGTGGAGTTTAAAAACTTGCACTATCAAAGATGTGCTACAAGAGTTAGAAGAACCTAAACCTCCTTATACCACAGTGGCTTCTATTATGAACAATCTGAAGCGTAAGGGATATGTAGTCGCTGAGCAGCATGGACTGACCTATCACTTTGTTCCGAAGATAGAACAGACGAAATATAAGGCAGAATTCATGAAAGGCTTTGTTGATAAGTACTTTAAGAGTTCCTTCCGTGAAATGGTTTCCTTTTTTGCAAAGGAGGATAACATCTCGCCAGAAGAACTGAAAGATATTATAAATGAGATTGAAAAGGGGAAAGAGGAGTAGTGGATGAATACGTATTTTTTCTTTTCTCTAATAACAATGACTTAACGTTTTGACGATTATGATAATGTATTTATTGAAATTGAATATAGCCCTTATTCTACTTTTCAGCTTTTATAAGTTGATGTTCACAGGAGATACCTTCTTTTCATGGCGTCGGGCTACGCTTATCGGAATGTATTTTGTTGCTATGCTGTTACCAGTCATGGATCTTTCCGCATGGCTAAGCAATAGTGAAGGAATGACATCCATTGCAAATGAATATGCAACAGTCGTTTTACCAACTGTATCTACATCATCGAAAGATGGTGGAGTCTTACTATGGGAGTTGGTAGTGTTGATAGTTTATGGTGTTGTTACCTGTGTTTTACTACTACGTTTTTTATGGCAGTTATTTTCTATTATATTGTTAAAGAACAATAGTCAAACTGCGTATATACATGATACAGAGGTTTATGTGTTAACTGATGATGAAGGTCCTTTCTCTTTCTTTAATTGGATATTCATCAATCCAGAGAGGCACAAGAGCGATGAGATTGAGGAGATAATGATGCATGAATTGACACATTGCCAGCAACTTCATTCAATAGACATAATCTTTGCAGAACTATTTTGTGTAGTTTTTTGGTTTAATCCTTTCGTCTGGTTGCTTAAGCGTGAAGTGCGATTAAATCTTGAGTATCTTGCTGATAATAGTGTACTTGCTAATGGTAAGGATAATAAAGAGTATCAGTATCATTTGCTTGGACTAACATATAGGAAGAATGTAGCTACAATAACAAATAATTTTAATGTTTTACCTATTAAAAAAAGAATCAAGATGATGAACAAAAAAGAAACAAAAGGAATCCTTAAAGCAAAGTATATGCTTTATATTCCATTGGTAGCAATGCTATTGGCTGTAAGTAATATCGAAACCATTGCACGTAATGTTGTAAAGGTTACGTCAAGTGTTGAGATACAACAAAAACCAAAGAAAGCGCCTAATCAAGTATATACAGTTGCAGAAGTCATGCCTACATTTAAAGGTAATTTATATCAATGGCTATCAGAGAATCTTCGTTATCCAAAAGATGCAGTAAGTAGAAAAGAGCAAGGACGTGTTATGGTACGTTTTATCGTAACAGACAAGGGTGAGGTTATTCAGCCAGAGATTGTACGTTCTGTTAGTCCTTCTCTTGATAAGGAAGCCCTTCGTGTAGTGTCAAAGATGCCAGCGTGGAATCCTGGTAGAAATGGTAATAAGAATGTTGCTACAAAGTATACGTTACCTGTTAATTTCTCCTTAGGTTCGAAGTAGAATATATATAGGTGTAAAGTATAGTATTCTTTGATGGTTTATAATGCTGGGATGCACAATATTTTGTGTGTCCCAGTTTTTTTCTGGTTCTTTACTTAAATGTGTGGATGGTTACCCATGCTTGCTTCTAACAATAAGTTTGTTCCACATCGACAATAGATTGCATGGTATTTAGTACTTCGCACCATTGGTGTTTACCATCAGCACCACATGTGCGGAGCATTAGCACGTTATGTGCGGAGTATCAGCACTACTGCTAAAGCTTGTAAGTTAAGAGCTATTATGTTCATTATAATGAATATAGAATGATACTAATGGCTAACCATTAGAAAAGATGTTCAATCGACAGAACATTTTTTTATTAATAAAGAATAATAGGATCAAAACTGGCTTATGCATAATTGTTGTATAATGTTATGTAAGCTGCATTCTAAGAGGGTACTCAAAAGGTGAAAATAGTTTACTTATACACGGAATGAATATTTATTGTATTTTATATAAAAAGTTAAGGATGAGAACAATAGAAAAGCAATATTTTTACTAAAATATAACAAAAATAGGATAATTTTTGGTTGTTCTAACAGAAATATTTACCTTTGCATCAGAATGTCGGAGATGACATTAAAACTAACTATGTAAACGTTATCTTAACCTACAAGCAACTGAGAGAATACTCAGTGACATGTAAATGTCAAAGTACAGTAAATGATGAGACCCTTGTTTGATAAGCAATTATCAAACAAGGGTCTCAGTTCTTTTGATGTTTTGTTAGTCGACTGGTGTTAGTTCACCAGTACGTGAGTCAATGATAAAGCCACGTACTACAACGTCTTTGGGTACGAGTGGGTGATGTTGAACTGCCTTGACGGTACGGCGTACGCTTGCCTCTGTGTCATGAAATCCGTCCAAATATTCGTTTAGATTAACCTGTTGTTCTGCTTCTTTGATAGCCTCGTCTGTGATTCCACGCTCACGCATCAAATGAAGAAAATGGTCTGCATTCATGTCGCAAGCACCACAACCAGAGTGATGGATAATCATAACCTCTTGGCAACCCAACTCATAGATAGCCACAAGAAGGGAGCGCATCACAGAGTCGTAGGGGGTAAGAAGGGTTCCGCCAGCAACCTTAATAATCTTTGCATCACCATTTCTCAAGCCGAGAGCATTGGGTAGAAGCTTTGTCAGACGGGTATCCATACAACTGACAATAGCTAACTTCATGTCTGGTTGCCCAGACGTAATAAAAGGTTCGTAGCCTTGTACAGCCACGAACCTTTTGTTATAAGAAAGTATCTGATCTATCATAATAGAAGTATTATTTTACTACTTTTCCACGATAATAGGTGTCAAATGCATCTTCTGCATATCCATCTTTGAGTACTTTGAAGCTGGAACTTCTGGCGTCATTAATCTTTCTACCCATATAATATACTTCGAAGGTGTCTTTACCATATCCCCAGCCTAAGTCCTTAAAGCTACTTGCACGGTCGCTAATCTTTCTACCATTGTAAAGAACTGCATTAGAAGTAACGACGTAACCTTCATTATAATAAGGGTCGTACTCATCACGAGGATTAACTGGATAGTCATCAGAATAATCACCTGGATAGCCACCTTGATAAACACTTCCTGGTACCTTAAGACGGAAGGTCATTGGGTCAACGAATGGAAGAATCTGTCCTTCAAAATAAACGTTATATCTATCTTTTGCATAACCATACCCAAGATCTACAAAGGTACGTATGTCTATTCCCATAACTGGTTGACGACCATAGAATACACCTTTCTTATTGAAAGAGTAAGGACGTACTTGACGTGAAGACTGTGCTGAAACATTGAGTGCAAAGGCTGCCATAAGGACTACGCAACTTAGGCGAAGCTGGCGATAAAAGTTCTTCTTTTCCATAATCATCGATTTTATTTGTTATTATCTTAACTGTTATACCGCAAAGATAATAGGAATAAATTACTTACCTTGTGGAATTACCCTAAAAGAGATTAGGGGAACACCTTTTTGTCAGTCGGGACTTCCGATATGAAGAACTGTACCTTGAAATGTGTAGATTCTTCCATGCATATCATTGAGTGAGCTATTTACTTCTTAATGATTTAGAAACTCTTTGGCTAGAATAGGGTTGAGGCTGTTAAGCAAGTTCAGCCAACTCTAACCAGCGAAGCTCTAACTCGTCCAGTTCCTCCTTTAAGATTGGTAGACGTTTTACTCTTTTCTGTAAGTTCGTCTACAGATAGATTACCAGAGCAGAGTTCTTCTTCAAGTTGTTGTTTCTCGTCTTCTAATTGTGCAATCTTGTCTGAAAGCTGTTCGTATTCCCGCTTCTCCTTGAAGGACATCTTACGCTTTGTGTTGTTACGATAATCCTTCTTAGCTTCGTTCGCAGTTGTATTACTGCTCTTTGTAGGCTTCTGCTGTTCTTCTTCCTTTGATTTCATCTTTTGGAAATCACGGAATTGCGTGTAGTTACCGGGGAAGTCTTGAATCTCCCCTTCACCCTTGAATACTAAGAGGTGGTCAACAACCTTATCCATAAAATATCGGTCGTGTGATACCACGATGACACAGCCAGGGAAGTCTTGAAGATACTCCTCAAGAATCTGTAAAGTCTGAATATCCAAATCGTTGGTAGGCTCGTCGAGGACTAAGAAGTTCGGATTCTTCATCAAAACCGTACAGAGATAGAGCTTGCGTTTCTCTCCACCAGAGAGCTTATACACATAGTTGTGCTGTTGTTCTGGTGAGAAGAGGAAGTAGTTGAGGAACTGTGAAGCCGTCATGTGCTTCCCTCCTCCAAGGTCGATATAGTCTGCTATGTCTGTGATAATGTCAATAACCTTCTGGTCATCACGGAACTTTAAACCTTCTTGTGAGAAGTAACCAAAGCGCACTGTCTCACCAATATCAAACTTACCACTATCAGGCGCAACCTCTCCAAGCAACATCTTTACAAAGGTTGACTTGCCAGTACCATTGTTACCAACGATACCCATCTTCTCAAATCGTGAGAAGTTATAGTAGAAGTCGTTCAGTATTATCTTGTCATCAAACCTCTTTGAGACATATTGACACTCAAAGATTTTACTTCCGATATACACACTTGATGACTTCAAGCGTACCTGTCGTTCTTCAATTCGTTGCTTAGCCTTTGCTTCTAATTCGTAGAAAGCCTCCTCACGATAGCGGGCTTTGTGTCCACGAGCTTGTGGCATACGGCGCATCCACTCTAACTCTGTACGATAGAGGTTGTTTGCACGTGCAATCTCAGCACGGGTATTGTCTATTCTCTCTTGACGTTTCTCTAAGTAATAAGAGTAATTGCCACGATAGGTATATATCGTATTGTTGTCTAATTCTAAGATAGTATTACACACGTTATCAAGGAAATAACGGTCATGTGTCACCATAAAGATAGTCTTGTTACCACGAGAAAGATAGCCTTCTAACCATTCAATCATCTCTAAATCAAGGTGGTTAGTTGGCTCGTCAAGTATGAGGAAGTCTGGTTCTAAGATAAGAACATTTGCCAAAGCAACACGCTTCTGCTGTCCACCACTTAGTTGTCCCATTGGCTGATCTAAGTCATAGAGCTTCAGCATGGTGAGGATTTGCTTTGCTTTTAGAAGTCTTTCTGGATTTCCTTCATGGTTGAAACAAGCATCCAACACGCTTTCTTCTGGGTCGAAATGAGGACTTTGCTCTAACATTCCCACTCGCAAGTCATTGCGATAGATGATAGAACCGCTGTCATAACCCTCTTTTCCTGTTAGAATAGAGAGTAGAGTAGACTTTCCCGTACCGTTTTGAGCAACGAGTCCAACATGCTGTCCTTCTGCAATAGAGAAAGAAATATCCTTAAAAAGGACTTGTGCACCAAAGCTCTTTGTTAGATTCTGGACATCAAGATAGGGTATCTGCGCCATAAGTCCTATTCTAAAGTCTTATTGATTTCGTCTATATACTCCAGTACCTCATCTCTTCCAGTCTTGTTCTCAGCAGATGTGATGAAGTAAGGTGGGAGAGCTTCCCATCTGTCTTGTAGCTTCTTCATCCAGAGAAGGGCGTTTGACTTAGCCTTTGCAGGTGATAGCTTGTCTGCTTTCGTAAAGATAATAGAGAAAGGAACATTGCTTTCACCTAACCAATCAACAAACTCACGGTCTATCTTCTGTTGTTCATGACGGATATCAATCAGTACAAATACGTTCACGAGTTGTTTGCGTTGGAGGATATATTGGGCAATCATTTGCTCCAACTTGTTTCTTACAGTCTTTGAACTCTTGGCATATCCATAGCCAGGAAGGTCTACTAAGTACCACTCATTATTGATGATAAAATGATTGATAAGTAGCGTCTTACCCGGTTTTGATGAGGTTTTAGCCAAGCCCTTATGGTTACAAAGCATATTGATAAGGCTTGACTTTCCTACATTTGAACGTCCAATAAAAGCATATTCTGCCTTTGTATCTTCTGGACATTTTGACAATGAAGGCGAAGATATAGTGAATTCAGAATTCTTGATAATCATATTTTGATGAGTAAGTGTTATAACAGCTTTTCCTGCAAAGTTACTAAAAAGTTAATAGCTATGAATGGTCAGTTGATAGTTTTTTCGTATTTTGCAGAAAATATGCTGCACTCGGCAAAGTAGAAGCAAGCTTCCTTTGCTCTCATTTGTGTTATTTTTGCAGAAAATATGCTGCACTCGGCAAGGTGAGAGCAAGCTTTCTTAGCTATTGCTGATGTGTTTGTAGAAAACTAATGTGTAAATGAAACAAATCAACTGGGGATTTATTGGCTGTGGTGAGGTGACAGAAAAGAAGTCTGGACCTGCGTTCAACGAAGTAATGGGTTCGCATGTTGTCGCTGTGTTTAGCCGTAGCGAGTTAAAAGCACGTTCGTATGCTGAGCGTCAAGGTATTTGTAATGGTACACAGATGCACAGGCTTTGGTGGATGATCCTGACGTAAATGCCATCTATATTGCTACACCTCCTTCTGCCCATGCAACCTTTGCTATCATGGCAATGCGTGCTGGAAAGCCTTGTTATATAGAGAAGCCTTTGGCGGCTTCTTACGAGGATTGCGTGCGTATCAATCGTGTGTCAGAACAGACGGGAGTGCCATGTTTCGTCGCTTATTATCGTCGTTATCTTCCTTACTTCAAGAAGGTAAAAGAGATAGTTGATAGTGGTGAATTAGGTAAGATACTTACTGTGCAAGTGCGTTTTGCTGTTCCTCCACGCGATTTGGATTACGAAAAGAACGTGCAACTACCGTGGCGTCTACAATCTCATATCTCCGGTGGCGGTTATTTCTATGACCTTGCTCCTCATCAGCTCGACCTACTACAAAACTTATTTGGCGTTATTATCAAGGCGCATGGCTACACAGCTAATCGTGCGGGGCTCTACAACCTCGAAGATACGGTAAATGCTGTCTTCCGTTTTGAGAATGGTTTGACAGGTAGTGGTGCTTGGTGCTTTGCTGCTCATGAGAGTGCGCGTGAGGATCGTATAGAGATTTATGGTTCAAAAGGTAGACTATCCTTCTCTGTTTATACTTATGCACCAATCCACCTCTGTACCAGCGAGGGTGAAAGAGATATTGAGGTCGCTAATCCTCCATACGTTCAACTCCCTATTATTAAGTCTGTTATTGAGGATATGCAGGGTTATGGAGCGTGTGATTGTACGAGTATTAGTGCCACTCCAACCAACTGGGTGATGGATCGCATCCTCGGAAAGATATAGGAAAAGCCCTTGAGGGTATTTGTTTTTGTTTAATTATTCAGATGAAGCTAACTTTCAACGACTACTTGGTTCTGTGTTTCCTCCTATTGTTTTTAGGAGGAACAAAGGCTTATGCGTTTTCAACAACGACTCTATCTGATAGCTTAGTGGTTAGGAAAGATAGTGGTGATATCCTTCCAAGTAAGCAGGCAACAGACTCTGTGCGATGGATGCGCAGAGGTGAAACTTCGCGCATGTTCAAACAGAAGTCGGGCAAAGGCGGTGGCTTTTTCCAGCATTTCAACGAGATAGATACTTCTATATTGAGCCTCAAAAGTATAATTTTGCTTTTATGTTGCAGAATACAAATACCTATGAGGTGTATCGTTTGAGTAGTTCGAAAGAGCAAAGTATTACCTTTGCACCAGAGGCTACGGTACGTATAGGACCTTATTTCGGTTGGCGTTGGATATTCTTGGGTTACACACTCGATATAAAGCATTTAGATTTCTGGAACAAGAACAACAATCCTCGACAAGAATATGATTTAAGTTTATATAGTTCGATGCTCGGACTCGATATTTATTATCGTAAGACAGGCAATGATTATAAAATCAGACAGTTGTATCTTGGGAAGGATATTAACACGGATGCAATACGTGGTACTGACTTTGGTGGATTGACTTCAACCATTAAGGGTTTCAATCTTTATTATATCTTCAATCATCGTCGATTCTCTTATCCAGCAGCTTTCAGCCAAAGTACGATACAACGTCGTTCAGCAGGTAGTCCGCTATTGGGCATTGGCTATACGCAGCATAGCCTTGATGTCAATTGGGGAGAACTTAATAGAGTAATCAGAGTAATCTCAAATCGTCTTGGTAATCAGGTTCCTGCCAACCCGATAGACAGTACATTGATGTTTAGTGAGATTAAGTACACTGATATTTCTATCAGTGGTGGCTATGCCTATAACTGGGTTTTTGCTCGTAACTGGGTCTTGGCAGGTTCACTTTCGTTGGCTTTAGCTTATAAAAGTAGTAAGGGAGACGTTACTCAGCGTTCCTTTTCTATCAACGATTTTAAGTTCAATAATATTAATATTGATGGTATTGGACGCTTTGGTGTGGTGTGGAACAATAGCAAATGGTATGTTGGTATGAGTACTATCCTTCATGCTTATAATTATCGTCGCAGTAATTTCTCTACCAATAACTTCTTTGGAAGTATTAATCTCTATGCAGGTTTTAACTTTGGAAGAAAGAAGGAGAAATAGAATAGGACATTGTTAGAGCGTTAGTAGTCTAACGATATGTTGTTTTTTGAATTAGAACTTATTAATATGACACTAAAATATTCACTTATATTCTCTGCTCTCTTTGCTTTCTCTGCTTGTGGTGCAAAGCCCGAACAGAAGGCAAAGACACAGCAAGTTGCTGATACAGTTGTGACATCAGAGCAGATGACAAGTGCTATGCATGAAGTATCTGCAGCCGAACAAAATGACACACTACCCACCTATATAGACACGTATACAAAGGCTGATAGTGTTTTGGTTTGTCAGTTGTTGCAAGAGTTTGTGCCACAAAGACAGCAACTTACCAATGATCAGCTTATTATTAAGATTGCACGAAAGTTTACCGGGGTACCTTATGTTGCCCATACCTTAGATATCAACGAGGATGAGAAACTGGTTATTAATCTTCATGGATTAGACTGTACGACCTATGTTGAGACAGTTACGGCTCTTATGCTTTGTGTTAAGAAGGGCGAAACACGTTTCTCTGACTATGTACGGCAGTTAGAACAAGTTCGCTATCGTGGCGGTAAGATGAGTTATGTAAACCGTCTGCACTATTTCCATTGGTGGTTGGAAGATAATGAGCGAATGGGTTTTGTCAGAGAGGTAGACACGCCTAATCCTCCTTTCACAACTGTCCAGACGTTGAAAATCAACTATATGAGTCAGAATGTAAGACTCTATGATATGTTAAAGAACAATCCTGAACGCGTGGCAGAACTTAAGAAGTTGGAGGATGCTACCAACGGAACAAAGCTACGCTATATCCCTAAGAGCCTGCTTAACAATAGCAAACTACTTCGAGGAGTAGTGCGAGATGGTGACATCCTTGCGATTGTAACGAATAAGCGAGAGTTAGATACAACGCATCTTGGCTTTGCTATTTGGCATAAGGACGGACTTCATTTGATGAATGCTTCTAATCTAAGGAAGAACGGTAATAAGGTTGTTGACCCTGTCGAAACGCTCTATGATTATATGATGGCTCGTCCAGCTAATCTTGGAATACGTGTTGTGCGTATTCAATGATCTCGCATACAGTATAATAAACTATCTTTCTTCATGGTCTGATATTTGTTGTCAATATGATGAACGATGGTGGTAAAGCGTTTATTTTAGTCCCTTTTATACTCGTGTGGACGTCCCGCACGGGTGGTGCGGAGGCTTAGCACGGGTGGTGCGGAGGCTTAGCACGAGTGGTGCGGAGGCTTAACACCATTACAAGATGTCGTTAAGAGACAGCCAACTTGTTGTTGGATGATAAATAGTACATGGTAGAATTGTCTCTTTAAGTCTATCGGACGGCTATAAATAAAAATGCTCTGGCAGAGAACTTAATAGTCCTGCCAGAGCATTTTCTTACTTTTTCATCTTAGCCTTGCGAGCATACTCAAAGAGAGCTGTAGGCAGATGGCAATAGCCAGTTGGATGTTTGTCAAGATAATCTTGATGATATTCTTCTGCTGTGTAGAAGTTCTTGAGCGGTTTCACCTCAACGGCAATCTTTCCGTGAATCTGCTTTTGTTCCTCTTCAAATACTTTTTTGATCGTTGGGAGGTCGGCTGGATCGGTGTAATAAACGCCTGTACGATACTGACTACCACGGTCATTTCCTTGCTTGTTTATGCTTGTTGGGTCGATAGACTTAAAGTATAAGCCTAATAAGAAGTCCAAACTTATAACCTTAGGGTCGTAAGTGATGTGTACAGCCTCGGCAAACTGCGTCTTATCTGTGCAAACATCTTCATACGTTGGGTTCTTGATAATACCGTTGGCATAGCCCACTTCGGTAGCCGTAACGCCTTCTATCTGTTTGAGATAATGCTCTGTTCCCCAGAAACAACCACCTGCTACGTATATTTCTTTCATTGGTCTAACTAATTTAATATAGGCTCCGTAGCCTTTTGCTTTCATCTCTTCAAGTGGGATGAAACGTAACGAAGCACTGTTGATACAATATCTTTTGCCCCCGGTCGCTGCTGGTCCGTCATCAAAGACGTGCCCAAGGTGCGCCTTACCTGTCTTGCTTCTCACTTCCGTACGCACCATGCCATGGGATGTGTCAGTATGATTTGTAACGACTTTCTTGTCGATTGGCTTTGAGAAAGCAGGCCAACCGCAACCAGAATCGAACTTATCAGTAGACGAGAACAGCGGTTCGCCCGTTGTGATATCTACATAGATACCCTCTCTGAACTCATGATCATACTCGTTGGTGAAAGGTCGTTCGGTGGCAGCCTGCTGTGTTACAGCATACTGTTCGGGAGTAAGCATCTTTCGTAAGGTGGCATCGTCGGGACGTGTAAATTTCGTCTTAGGAGCGATGATAGAATCAGTTTGTGTCATAGTTGTCTTGGTCTTGTTTGTGCATGACGATGTCCCTGCCATCAGTAAGCCGCAAGAGGCGGCTTCAACCATGGTAGGAAGAATCAGTGTGCACAATATGGATAAAATGTTACGCATAGTTTGTTGTGTTTATAAATGTGATTAATAAAAAAAGCAAGAGATAATAAAAGGGTGCGTCAAAAATCCAATTTGCTGGATTCTGAAACACCCTTCTTTATATTTGTTTTGTTTACTGCTTCTGCAAGAAACGGTCAACCTCAATAGCTGCCATTGCACCTGTACCAGCTGCTACGACACCCTGACGATAGGTTGGGTCTGCCACGTCACCTGCTGCATAAACACCCTCAATATTGGTTGCTGTAGACTTTGGTTTGGTGATGATGAAGCCGTGGTCGTCCATCTCTAACTGACCTTTGAAGAGGTCGGTGTTAGGAGTATGACCAATAGCCAAGAAGAAACCATCGATGTTAATATCGAATTTTTCCTCGTTCTCCTCACCCTTAAAGCGTACCAAATGTGCACCCTCTACACCGTCTTCACCAAAGAGACCGAGTGTATTGGTATTGTAAAGAATCTCAATATTCTCCTTCTCTGTCACACGCTTACGCATAATCTCTGCCGCACGCAACTGAGGCTTACGCACAATCATGTAGACCTTCTTTGCCAAACCAGAGAGATACATAGCCTCTTCGCAAGCAGTGTCACCACCACCAACAACGGCTACGGTGCGCTTACGATAGAAGAAACCGTCGCAAGTAGCACATGCACTCACACCCTGACCACGGTATTTCTCCTCATCAGGTAAGCCTAAGTACTTTGCACTTGCACCTGTTGCGATGATTACTGTCTCTGCTTCAATCTGATTGCCACGCTCATCTTCGAGGTGGAATGGACGACTGCTGAGGTCTGCCTTTACGATAGAACCATCGCGAAGGTCAGCACCATAGAGCTTAGCCTGCTCACGCATCTCTGACATGAGTTGGTTAGCATCGATTCCTTCGTGGAAACCTGGGAAGTTTTCTACTATGGTTGTGGTTGTCAACTGACCACCAGGTTGCAGACCAGAATAGAGTACTGGCTGGAGATTAGCACGTCCAGCATAGATAGCTGCAGTATAACCTGCAGGGCCGCTACCAATTATAAGGGTTTTTACTTTTTCCATATCAATATATTGTATGTTGCCCCTTGAATAGGACTTAACTCCTAAGTGGGGCTTGATTAATATTTTTGTACTAATTACAGAACAAACATTGTGCCAAAGAAAGACTATTCCTCTTATTCCATTGGGAATAAGCCAAAGAGTCGGTCATCAATCATATCTGTGACACGTTTGAAGTCTTGTGGGTTGTCTTGGAAGTCTGTTGTGTCACCATCGACAATCATCAGATGTCCTTTGTAGGTCTTAATCCATTCCTCATAACGCTCGTTGAGACCACGGAGATAGTCAATTCGCATGGTCTGTTCGTAGTCACGGCCACGTTGTTGGATATGATCGATGAGGCGTGGGATAGAACAACGGATGTAAATCATCAAGTCTGGCAGTTTAACCAGTGAGAGCATCAAATCGAAGAGGTCGGTGTAGTTATTAAAATCACGCTCTGACATCAAGCCCATATCATAGAGGTTCGGTGCAAAGATACGTGCATCCTCGAAGATAGTACGGTCTTGGATAATCGTATCCTTTGATTGTGAAATCTCTACAACATCACGAAAACGCTTGTTGAGGAAGTAAATCTGCAGATTGAACGACCAACGAGTCATGTCAGCATAGTAGTCTTCCAAATACGGGTTGTTGTCAACTGGTTCGAAGTGAGCCTTCCATCCGTAACGTTTTGCGAGCATTTTGGTGAGTGTAGTCTTACCTGCTCCAATATTTCCTGCGATTGCTATATGCATAATATGTGTGTATCTAATTGCCCACCTCGTGGTAACCCCTAATAGGAGGCATAGTTGATAACGATGCTGTGGGCATGTGATTTCTTGTTAGTTAGTTGATGTTAATCCCCTTTTCACTACTTTGATAATCCTCTTTTCGGTGAGGGTAGGGGGCTTTGGGCGTGTGTTAGAATAAGCCGAAGAGTTCTCTGTCAATCTTGTCAGTAATGAAACCAAAGTCTTTTGGTTGATGTTGATAATCGAGGTTGTCGACATCAATCGTCAGAACACGACCTTTATACTTCTCTTTGATAAACTCTTCATAGCGTTTGTTGAGGTTCTCAAGATAATCCAAAGGCATCTTCTGTTCATACTCTCGTCCACGTTTCTCAATGTTAGAAACAAGGTGACTGACTGAAGCACGAAGATAAATCATCAGGTCAGGGAACTGAACAGCATCTGTCATGTCCTCAAATAACTCCATATAAGTCTCATAGTCGCGGTCGTCAAGATTACCCATGGCATAGTTGTTCTCCGTAAAAACGTAGACTCCTTCATAGATAGAGCGGTCTTGTACAACTGACTCATCACTCCGACTTATCTCAAGCAAGTCCTTAAAACGCTCCTTCAGGAAGAATACTTCCATAGGGAACGACCAACGCTTAATGTCCTTATAATAATCTTCTAAGTAGGGATTATAGTCAACAGACTCAAATCTTGGCTTCCAACCATATCGTTTGGCAAGCATTGTTGTGAGTGTTGTCTTACCGCTACCTATATTTCCTGCAATTGCAATGTGCATAACATAATGTCCACATGTACATCTCTGGCGTTCCCTATGATAGACAATGCCAGAGATGTCAGTGGAGAATATCGTTTAAATTTAGAATTGATTTCTTGCCTTACCTACACAACCATTTGGCATCTGGATATGTAACATGGCACATACGGTTGGTGCAATGTCTACGATATGTGTCTCGATATTGCTTGCACCATGCTTCACGTTCCATCCAAAGAGTAGGAAAGGAATGTGCGTGTCGTATGGGAATGGCTGTCCATGCTGTGTTCCACGGAAGTCCGGTCTATCCTTACCACCAAAGAACTGTGGACGTGTAACAATGCCAATCTCACCTGAACGGCCACGGAAATAACCATTCTGCATACGCTCTTTGAGCCATTCTGGCATAGTTGTCTCGCTCACCTTCTCCTCGTCAAAGACATAAAGGAACTGTGGATCTTTCTTCAACCACTCTACAGACTCGTCTATAATCGCTTGCTTCTTCTTACCAGCTGCTTCGATAATTGAGTCGTTGAGGTAGATTTGGTAGTTGTCTTCACCCATTACAGGGCTAATACCAAACTTTCCTTGCAGATAAGTATTGAGGTCTGCTACAGTCTGCTTATAATCCCATCCACCTGCAGGAATGCGGTGCTCACGCATGTAGTTATAGTTGTGAGCAGCACCATGGTCAGCTGTAAGGAAGAGCAGATAGTTGCCTTCACCCACCTCTTTATCAAGCACCTTAAGGAACCAGGCCAAGTCTTTATCTAACTGCATATACACCTCGTGGTTCTCTTTTCCACGTGTAGAGAATCTATGTCCGATGATATCTGTAGATGAGATACTCACGGTAAGCATGTCTGTTTCTTTTCCCTTACCAAGTTTCTCGTTCTTCAATGCTGCTTCAGCCATTTTGAAAGTCATGGTAACACCCTGTGGGGAACCCTTGATATCAAACTTAGGTTCCGTACGGTTCTTTGCATTAAAGTCTTCAACCCACTGTGGCAACTTATCCATGTAGAATGTTGAAGAGATGAAACAGCCAGCAGAAGTGTCCCACCAGTAAGCAGCATCGGCTGCATGACCAGCAGGAAGGATTGATGCGCGGTCTTTCAATGCCACACCAATCACCTTTGAACGGAAGTCTGATGCTGTCTGAAGCTCGTCGCCAATGGTAGATGTGAGCATACGACGAGGGCTCATCTGACCTTCTGGACTGTCAGAACCAACGCTCTTCACCGTCTTGTCCTCGCAGCAGTAAACACTCTTGTCGTCTTGGTAGAAATGGTTACCTGCAATACCAGTGAAGGCAGGGATAGAACCCGTATAAACAGAACTATGTCCGATAGCTGTCACTGTTGGCGCATAGTTGATATGTGTATTCTCAAAAGAGAAACCTTGGTTGAGCAATCTTTTCAAACCATCATTACCATATTCATTGTAATAGTAGTAGAAATAATCCCAACGCATTTGGTCGACAACAAGACCAACAACCAACTTTGGTCGTTGTATCTGCGCATTCGCTGCTACCGCAATCAGCAATCCAGCTACAAGAAAAAGCAGTTTTTTTCATTTTAGGTCATGTGTTTAAATTATCTTGCAAACTTACAATATTTTTTTTTAATTTCTCGACTTTTTTGTCTACTTTTGCACTTGTTGAAATGATATTAAATACAAACAAGAAGTATGCATAAACTTATCATCGCAGATAATCAAGATATCACACGGGCTGGAATGGCTTATGTGCTTTCTAAAAGGGAGAATGTTTCTTGTCAGGTAGCAGGTAACAAGTCTGAGTTGATAATCCTCTTAAACGATTGTCCTGAAGCGGTTGTAATGTTGGATTATACCTTGTTTGATATTTCCAGTGAGTCAGATCTTCTGAATATTGGCCAGCGTTTCCCGCTTGCACATCTTATATTATGGAGTGAGGAACTAAGTGTCGACTTCATTCGCAATCTTGTTAATGCAAGCAATGGGATTAGCGTACTTATGAAGGATGCTAAGATGTCTGAAATAGAACAATGCCTTGACTATGTGCTACAAGGTCGACGTTTCCTTTGTCAACACGCTACAAACATGATTTTAGCCCCTATATCGTCGCTTGATAAGGAAGCTGTGGTGTTGACGAAAACGGAAACTGAAATTCTTAAAGAGATTGCTTTGGGTATTACGACACGTGAGATTGCAGAGAAACGTTTTTCTTCTTTCCACACGGTCAACACACATAGAAAGAATATCTTTCGTAAGTTAGGTGTGAATAATGTTCATGAAGCTATCCGCTATGCGATGCGTTCGGGGTTAGTAGATGCTGCAGAATATTATATTTAATGTCTGTCTTGTTATTTCTCTATTATTTCTGCACTTTCTTTTTTTGATTTGGTAGAGAAATGATAAGGCTTATTGGGTGTGAAATATCTTTACATTTTATGGCTATATTTTACTCTAATTTCCCCCTAAAAATACCTTATTCTGAAGCTCTTGTAACTGTTTTATTGTCAAATAGTTAGAAAGTTGTAAATTAAAAGGTGCTTAGTTGGACTTCAAAAGGGCGTTAGTAATGTTGCTAAAGGGCATCTTTTACAAGTCAATTAGGCGTCTTTTCGAACCCAATTAAGCATCTATTGATTTTCAAGTAGTGATTTTTTTATTACAATGCAGGTTAAGGGATAGTTGGTTTAAAGCTGTCTTATAATATTGCAGACCGCTTTCA
Organism: uncultured Prevotella sp.; assembly: GCA_927910885.1. Lineage (GTDB taxonomy): Bacteria > Bacteroidota > Bacteroidia > Bacteroidales > Bacteroidaceae > Prevotella. The sequence goes on from CAKMOD010000075.1 coordinate 22,588, forward strand.
ATGTAGAATGATGACAATAGAAAGAGCCGTATCAAACACAGTTAGTGTGATTTGATACGGCTTTTTCGTATGTGTTATGACCGAAGGAGCAATTTTAGTCTTGGTCAGCTAACTCCTTCTTACTAAGCTTGGTTGCAAGAATGAAGTAAAGTATCAATGCAGCATAAGCCACGAGAGCGAGAAGTTCAGAGAGATGATTCTCCCACCAAGATGAGTAATCGAACTCGATACCACCAAACTTCAGTAGGGCAGAAACGACACCCATCAGTGCACCGCCAGCAATGAAGCCTGATGCTAAGAGTGTTCCCTTGTCGCCACGTGCCTTGTTAATAGATTCATTCTTAGAACGAGTGGTTACATACCAGTTTACAGCACCGCCCACCAAGAGAGGAATATTCAACTCTAAAGGAATGAACATACCTAATGCGAAAGCCAAAGCAGGAACTTTGCAACGGTCGAGAATGAGTGCGATAACTGCACCGATGCCATAGAGAATCCAAGGTGCACCTTGTCCACTCATCAATGGTTTGATAACAGCTGCCATAGCGTTTGCCTGTGGTGCAGCTAGTTTGCCAGAGTTAAAGCCGTAGGTCTTATCCAAAACAATCATCACACCCGCTACAGTAGCAGCAGAGATGATCGTGCCAAGGAACTTCCATGTTTCCTGCTTCTTAGGAGTTGTGCCGAGCCAATAGCCAATCTTTAAGTCGGTGATGAATGAACCTGCCATAGAAAGGGCTGTACAAACAACGCCACCCATCAATAGAGCTGCCAACATACCAGCGTTACCCTTTAGTCCAACTGCTACCATAACGACAGATGCAAGGATGAGGGTCATCAGTGTCATACCTGATACTGGGTTGCTTCCTACAATCGCAATGGCGTTAGCAGCAACAGTAGTGAAGAGGAAGGCAATGATGGCAACGAGGAGAATACCCACAACTGCATGCAACAAGTTGAAGTCCATCACACCAAAATAGAAGAATACGAAGGTGATGAGGAGGGTAGCAATACTTCCGAAAGCAATAATCTTAAAGGAAATATCACGTTGTGTACGGAGAATTTCTTCCTGTCCACTACCTTTGCCTTTCATCTCGCGAGCTGCTAAACCAACAGCACTCTTGATGATGCCCCATGACTTCACGATACCAATGATACCTGACATTGCGATGCCACCGATACCGATTGAACGAGCGTATGACTTAAAGATAGCCTCTGGTGCCATCTGTCCTACGGCTGTTGTGATAGATGGGTCCCATTGGTTCAGTACGGTGTCTGGGAAGATAAGAGCCATTCCCGGTACGATGAGCCACCATACAGTCAGCGAACCAACACAAATGATGAAGGCATATTTCAGACCGATGATATAGCCAAGACCGAGGACTGCAGCACCCGTGTTAATCTTGAAAACGAGTTTTGCCTTGTCTGCAATCGTTTCGCCAAAGCCAATCATACGGCTGGTTACGTTCTCATTCCACCATCCAAAGGTTGCTATAGTAAAGTCGTAGAGTCCACCTACAAGACCAGCGAGGAGGAGAGGTTTTGCCTGACTTCCACCTTTCTCGCCGCTCACAAGTACCTGTGTGGTAGCCGTTGCTTCAGGGAAAGGATATTTACCATGCTGATCCTTAACAAAATATTTACGGAAAGGAATCAAAAAGAGAATACCTAAGACGCCGCCTAAAGCTGCTGCAATGAAGATGTTGAAGAAGTCGGCTTCTAACTCAAGCATGTAGATAGCTGGCATTACGAAGATACCTCCCGCAACAACAGCACCTGAGCAAGCACCGATACTCTGGATAATGACATTCTCACCCAAGGCGTTTTTGCGCTTTGTGGCAGATGATACTCCAATTGCGATAATGGCAATTGGGATAGCAGCCTCAAATACCTGTCCAACTTTCAAACCAAGATAAGCTGCGGCAGCAGAGAAGAGAACTGCCATGAGAATACCCCACGTGATAGACCATGGGCTTACTTCACGATACGTCTCTTGTGGCGACATGACGGGTTTGTACTCTTCGCCATCTTTCAACTCCCTGAAAGCATTCTCAGGAAGATTAATGTTTTGATTCGTGTTATTTTCCATTGTTTAATAGTATTATTTGCTTGCAAAGATAAATAAAAATCATTTATCTTGTACCAATTCAGCATAAAATATTATCTTTGTCAATATGAAAGAGATTAGACCCATCGCTTTTTTCCGTTCTCCCTTGACGTCGAAGTTCGGTATTCCTCGGCAAAGTGGACTGGCTGACAATCTTATAGGTAGGATTGTGTTTGAACCTCAATATCAACGTGAGGAGGCTTTGCGTGGCTTGGAAGACTTTGATTATCTGTGGTTAATTTGGGGCTTTTCTGCAAATAAAACTACCGATGAGGGCAAACTGACTGTTCGCCCTCCTCGCTTAGGTGGGAATGAACGATTAGGCGTTTTTGCCACACGTTCGCCTTTTCGTCCAAATGGTCTTGGACTATCTTCTGTTCGTATTAAGCGCATAGTGGATGGAGTGATTGAAGTTGTTGGGGCAGATTTGATGGATGGTACACCGATCTATGATGTAAAACCTTATATCTCTTACGTCGATAGTCACCCAGAGGCAAGGGGTGGTTTTACTGATAAGAAAGAGTGGAAATTATTGTCTGTTGTTATTGCAGAAGAGTATTCTAAGTTGTTTGATGCAGAGGCACTTGCTGCCTTAAAGGAGGTTCTTTCGCAAGATCCACGCCCACAATATCAACATGATGTAGCGCGTGTTTATGGTATGCCTTTCGGTGGGAAGGATGTAAAGTTTAGGGTTGAGGGGGATGTGTTAGAGGTTGTTGGGATTGATTAGGAAACTATTTGGCTTATTGGGCTAATTAGCCTTATAAGCCCAATAAGCCCAATTAGGCTAATAAACTCAAGAAAGTTATTATCTCAATAATTAACTATTTCCTCTTCAAATACCGCATCCAAGCAAAGGGGCGACGATGTGATAGATAATCAAGGTTATTCATATTCTGATATGCTTCCCGTTCAAAGGAGAGGTTCATGTAGGCACGACCAGTCATTGGTAGACGTATAAGCCATTCAATGACATACCATAAATAAAAGGGAAGGATGAGCATTTCTAACATTTGTCGTGTATGAATACGCTCATGATTGATAATCTCCTTCGTTAGTTTAACGCCAGGATGAACAAAGAAGACCCAAGAATGTTGATGGCATCATAATTCTTGGGCGGTAGATATTTCGTCCGAATAATCTTCATTAATCTATTTCAATAGATTCAACACGTGGTTTAGATGCTGCTGGAGCGATAGGCTGTACCTCGCCAGACGAAGACTCAGAAGTGCTACTTTGTTTGTCTGCACTACTTGAAGAAGCATCGTTACTACTGCTCTTGTGGCTCGAACGATTACTTCTACGAATACTATTAAACACCTTTTCAGCCTGTTCTTCCTCTTGTTTTTCGGTAGAGTCTTTAGCTGTTGTGTCTCTAACAATCGTGTCAAACTTAGCCTTATTGTTATCAGCTAAGTTTGAATCTGGCTCAATAGCAGTCTGTGTATACTCTGGATCGTTCTTATGTTGACCGTAATAATAGAATCCAAAGGCAACAAGGAAAATCGTACCAAGGATAATAAAGGCAACCATCCCACGACCTAAGGTTGGACCATTGTCAGTATCATTATTATTCAATGGAGTATTGCAGTAAGGACAATTCTTATCCTTCTCACTCACCTCATTATTACAATTACGACATTTCATATTTCTTTCTTTAGCTTTGATTTCTATCGGCAAAGGTAAAAGAAAAGGTAGAGATGACAAAAACGATTTGCCTTTTTATTCGTTTCTTCTTTCTTTTTTGTATCTTTGCAGGGATTTTCAAGAGATGATATAATCATATTAAAAATAGAAAAGAAGGATTTTTTCGATATGAAAAAGACATTGATAATTATATGCTTCCTTGCTTGTTGGCTGAGTGTATCTGCTCAAAGCCTGCGTGAAGTGTGGGTAGAAATGCCTGATAGTATACTGCCTTATCTTAGCAAGAGTCAGCGTACAGAGTTGGCAGACTATGTTGATATGAAAGCTGATCCTGCGGTCTTGAATTCCTTTGGTGATTCTGTAAGGATTGAACGTATGACCAATAACTATCTTTTAGTTAAAGCAAATGAGGTGACTCGTTTGGAAATCAAGTTGTTGGACAATAACACAATGGCATTAGTTCAGACATGGATGGCACCTGCTGCAGAAAGTAAGTTGAGTCTTTTCAATCTCCAATGGCAGCCAAAAGAGGTGGTTGTGGGTTACCAAGAGAATATCATAAAACCGGAATCAATGAGTGATGAGGACTTTGCAGAATTGAAGACATTGATGCTTCCTCGCCTAAAAGAATATCGATTGTCAGCAGATAGTAACTCGTTATCAGTAAGTTGGAACTATCCATTGCTTTCTAAGAAGGATGTCAAGCGTGTCACGGAGTTATTAAGGCCACAGATACTTAACTGGACTGGGAAAGATTTTCGATAGTAAAAAACGATTGCACATTTGGCGGTTTCTGATAAAATCACTACTTTTGTGCTCGTAAAAAAAATAGCTTATAGCATGAATTTGAAGGTACGTTTAGCATTGATGAACTTCTTGGAGTTCGCAGTGTGGGGAGCTTATTTGACCTCTATGGGTCGTTATCTTGGTAATATCGGTATTGGTCCTGAGATTGGCTATTTCTACTCAATGCAAGGTGTGGTGTCAATCTTTATGCCTGCTTTGATAGGTATAGTTGCTGACCGTTGGGTACCTGCCCAGCGTTTGTTAGGCTTCTGTCATCTGCTTGCAGGCTTGTTTATGTTTGCGACAGCAGGCTATGGCTTGAGCGTTGGCGACCATGCAGAATTCTCTACGATATTCACACTTTATTCGCTTTCTGTTGCCTTCTATATGCCAACCTTAGCTCTCTCAAACTCTGTTGCTTACAGTGCTTTGAGTAATGCTGGTATGGATACAGTGAAAGCCTTCCCGCCTATTCGTGTGTTCGGTACGATTGGTTTTATCCTTACCATGTGGTTGGTTGACCTCTTAGGTTTCCAAAGCAACCAGAATCAGTTTATTACTTCAGGTGTGGTAAGTATCCTTCTCTTCCTTTATACCTTTACATTACCTAAGTGTGCAGTTAATAAAGGCACTGAACAGAAGAGTTTTGTGGACGCCTTTGGTTTACGTGCTTTTGCCTTATTCAAGGAGAAGAAGATGGCAATCTTCTTTATCTTCTCAATGTTATTGGGCGTGAGTCTTCAGATTACCAATAGCTTTGCCAATCCATTCCTATTTAGTTTTGGTGCCCAACCAGAGTTTGTAAACTCTTTCGGAGTACAGCATGCTAATATTTTGATTAGTCTTTCACAGGTTAGTGAGACTTGTTGTATTCTTCTGATTCCATTCTTTATGCGTCATTATGGTATTAAGAATGTGATGTTGATAGCTATGTTTGCATGGGTATTGCGCTTCGGTTTGTTTGGTGTTGGTAATCCAGGCTTCCCAGGTATCTTGATGTTCGTACTTTCAATGATTGTTTATGGAGTAGCCTTTGACTTTTTCAATATCTCAGGTTCACTCTTTGTTGATAATAGTACGGAGCCAGCTCTTCGTTCTTCTGCACAAGGTTTGTTCATGTTGATGACCAATGGTGTTGGTGCAACAGTAGGAACATTGGCAGCTCAAGCTATTGTAAACGCCTATACACATCCACAGACTGTGGGTTCAGATACGTTGACAGTAGGTGATTGGCAGTCTTGCTGGTTCATCTTCGCAGGCTATGCCTTTGTTGTAGGTGTCTTGTTTGCTATTATCTTCCGACCAAAGAAGGCATAATTACATACGGATAAATCGTATAGAAGTAATGAGTAAAGTTCAACTTATATATGAAGGTGTCTCACAGATAGTAGGAGGTCCAGAGTTAGGACTCCTCGTTCTGTCTGACCTTACACATACAAGGCAGATTGCTATTGTATGTGATAAACATATGGAGGTTGAACTTGGTTTGCGAACAGGTGAGAAGTCTATTACAGAAAGACTGTTGCCAGAAGTGCTTTGTAGTGTGAATCCTTTGATGACAAGTGAGCATTACGAAATACTCTTTAATTCTATTATTGATGGACAATACAAGGCTCTCTTAGTGAATAAAGACGATTTAACGCTTACACCTATACGTGCTTCTGATGCTGTATTGTTGGCACATGTGGCAAAGTTGAATATCTTTATGGAGGAGCATCTCTTTAAACGTCAAAGTGTGGATAGCAGTACAAGCCAGAATAAGATGGCTTTACCTTTAAATGCTCTAAGTTTTGAGATGCTACATCATGCCTTGGAGAAAGCTATAGAAGACGAGAATTATGAGCTTGCTTCTATGCTCAGAGATGAAATGAAGAATAGAGCAAAGGAGCCTTGATTACAAAACTAATTAAGAACGCATAAGCCTCATACTATACATTCTTTCTTAGGAAGACGATGTTATAAAACCAGAGAATGAAAGAAGCAAGATATTTTTATGTCCCTAATGCAGCTCTTGAAATGGAGTTGCCTACAGAGGAGGCCGTTCATGCAACACGTGTACTTAGATTAAAAGAAGGTGATGAACTTTTCCTTATGGATGGTGAAGGTTGCTTCTATCAAGCTGAAGTTGCATTGGCAACCTCTAAGAAGTGCCTTTATACAATCAAAGAGACACTGCAGCAAGACCTTGTTTGGCGTGGAAAGATTCATCTTGCCATTGCTCCAACAAAGGACATGGGACGTATAGAGTGGATGACAGAGAAGGCTACAGAGGTAGGTTTTGATGAGATTAGCTTCTTAGACTGTAAATTCTCTGAGCGTAAGACTTTACGTGTAGATCGTATAGAGAAGATTGTAGTTTCAGCAATGAAGCAAAGTCGAAAAGGCTGGAAACCTATCGTAAACCCTATGACTCCTTTTCATTCCTTTATAGAGAACTGTTCTAACAATGGACGAAAATATATTTGCCATTGTTATCAAGAGATTCCTCGAACAGACTTCTTTACCGCTATTACCCAAGAAGGCTCGTCTTCGTCCGAAGAAGATATTACCGTATTAGTCGGTCCAGAAGGCGATTTCTCTATTGATGAAGTACGTTTCGCTTTGGAGCATGGATTTGAGAGTGTAACATTGGGTAATAGCCGTTTACGAACAGAGACTGCAGGACTTAGTGCCGTTATGATGTCACAGCTTGCACGTAGAGTGTAAGCTGTTTTTGTGTGTATAAGGTAAGAATAGTTGATGAATACTTCTAAAAATATATATGAGTAATTGCAATTATCATATTTCGCACCAATGGTGTTAAGCCTTCGCACAATGTGTGCTAAGCCTCCGCACATGATGTGCGGAGCATCAATACGACAGCAAATAATGGATAGAATCGTCCTTTATGGACATTAGTTAAAATGCAACAAGACAAATAACAGGTAATAGAACACTAATAATCAAGTTATATGATAAAAAGTTTATCGAGTGCAATAGAATTATTTTTTTTCATTGTTCTCCCGTGTTTGTATCAAAAAAAATGCTTAATTTTGCAGCATACATTTAAATAACGTTATTATTTATATTAAATTTTTTAGCTAAACTATGCAGAAAAGATTACTTTTCTTTATTACGTTGTTGCTTGCAATGACAACTACTGTCATGGCACAGGTTACAACTTCAGGAATCAGCGGTAAGGTTGTATCTCAGGGTGAAGATGTTATTGGTGCTACCATTACTGCGACCCACCAACCTTCAGGAACTGTTTACCGTGCTGTGACGAACATCGATGGCCGTTACACTATTCAAGGTATGCGCGTCGGTGGTCCTTACAAGGTGACCGTAGCTTACATTGGTCAGAAGACAAAGACTTTTGATAATGTAACACTCCGTCTGGGTGAGACGGAAGATCTCTCTTGTTCTCTTCAAGACGATACCAAGGAACTTCAAGAAGTTGTTGTAAAGGGTAGTGCAGGTGTCAACGCAACCAAGACTGGTGCTGCACAGAGTATCAGTTCAAAACAGATTGCTGATATGCCAAGTATTACTCATGGTATCGCTGATGTTGCTCGACTTAATCCACAGTTGACAACAACAAATAGTGGTGCAATGTCTTTTGCTGGTACCAGTAACCGTTACAACTCTTTCATGATTGACGGTGCTGCCAACAATGACGTGTTCGGTCTTTCTGGTGATGGAACGAATGGCGGTAGAGCCGGTGCGCAGCCAGTATCAATGGAAACTATTGAGCAGATTCAGGTGAACGTTGCTCCTTTCGACGTTCGTCAAGGTGGTTTTACTGGTGGTGCTATCAATGCTATTACCAAGAGTGGTACCAATAATTTCCACGGTAGTGTTTATGGCTTTGGTAATAATCAGAACTTGGTTGGATCAAAATATCCTCTCGCAGATGGTGGTTATGCTCCAAAGTTCAACAAACAGCAAGAGTATAATATCGGTGTAACCTTGGGTGGTCCGATTATCAAAGATAAGTTATTCTTCTTTGCAAACTATGAAAAAACCAACAAGACCTATCCCAACCTTTATTCTTTAGGCTCTGAGCAGTCAGCTGTTGATGCAGCAAAGGCAAATGATATCTTGGTTAAGATTGCTGATATCGCTAATCGTCAAGGTGTAAACTTCCCAACAGCACTTTCTAACAGTGATATTTATACAAAGAGTAATAAGGTAGGTTTGAAGCTCGACTGGAATATCAATGAGACCAATAAAGCCTCTCTTCGTTGGAGTCTTGTTGATGCAGTTCAGTTGAATAATGCTGGTTCACGAACAGCTGTTAATGGTAGTAGCTATGCTTTCCCATTTGAAAGTACTACCAATTCATTCATTGCAGAGTTGCAGAGTCGTATCTCTCCGTCTGTTGCTAATGAGGCTCGTGCAAGCTATGTACGTGTAAGAGACAATCGTGCTATCTCTGGTGAATATCCTAATGTTACTATCAATAACGTCGGTGGTGGTGCAGTAAACTTAGGTATTGACCGTTCTTCTATGGCTAACCGCTTGGATCAGGACATCTATACATTGGAAGATAACTTGACTTGGTATAAGGGTAATCATACCTTTACATTTGGTACTCACAACGAATTGTATAAGTTTACAAATCTCTTCCTTCAGGATCTCTTTGGTAGTTATACCTTCAAGAACTATGATTCTTTCGTAAGCTACTACAATGATTATGTTAATGGAACTATCGATCCAAAGAAGTCATATATTAACTTGTATCGTTATGGTCATGCAAATGTTGACGTAACAGGTAACCCACGTTGGGAATCTTCATTCGGTGCGGCTCAGTTGAGTTTCTATGCACAGGATAAGTGGGATGCAACCACAAACTTCCAGTTGACTTATGGTTTGCGTATGGATATTCCAATTATCATGGATACCCCTACAGCAAATGAGCCATTTGCTCAGTATGCAGAGACAAAGGGATGGAATGTTAAGACTAATCAGCGTTTGGCAAGTAGTCCTCTTTTTAGCCCACGTGTAGGTTTCCGTTGGGATATCAAGAAAGATCGCAGATTTATTCTCCGTGGTGGTGCTGGTGTGTTCACTGGTCGTATACCTTTTGTTTGGATTAGCAACAACTATGCTAATACTGGTATCCAGGTTTCATCATACAATGTTAACTCTCCAACAGGCTTGGATTTGTTGCTTGACCCTAATGGACAGGAGGCAAATGCTAATAAGTTAAAGGCATTAGGAAGTCAGACTATCAATGTTTACGATCGTAACTTTAAGTATGCTCAGAATCTTCGTTTCAACCTTGGTTTCGACTTTAATGTGTTAGGTATCAACTGGACAGCCGAGGCTATCTACTCAAAGACATTGAATGATATCCTTTATGAGAATCTTGCTTACGAGCAGACTGGTAAGACCTTTGGTGAAGTCTATGGTAGTGCAGGTGCTCCAGTAGAAGACAGTCGTCCACTTTTCTCTAAGGTAACTGCAGGAAGTCCTTATACAAATGTTTATAAACTCAGCAATACTTCAAAGGGTTATACAATGAACTTGAGCTTGAAGGCTGAGAAGCATTTTGACTTCGGACTTGACTTGATGGCAAGTTATACTTGGACAAAGGCTATGAGTGTCAATAATGGTAGCTCATCTGTTGCAGAGAGTAACTGGAGATATAATTATACTTATCGTAACCCTAACGACCCAGAGTTGGGCTATTCTGCTTACAATATTCCTCACCGTATTCAGGCTTCTGCTTACTATCACATAAACTATGGTGCACAGAAGCAGTGGCAGACTACTGTAGGTCTTATCTATCAGGCTAAGAGTGGCTCTCCATATAGTATCTATTATTATGGTGATGTTAACGAAGATGGCGCAAATGGTAACGACCTCTTCTTTATCCCAACAGATGCTCAGATTGATAAGATGCAGTTTGAAGAGACTAACTTCTCTGCTAATGCACTTACGAAAACAGTCTTTGGTGATAACTTTACTGCACCTAAGTTGACTGCTGATATGCAGCGTGCAATGATGAAGCATTGGATTGGCAATGACTCTTACATGAAGAATCATCGTGGTGAATACTACAAGCGTTATGCTGATAACCTCGCTTTCGAACATCACTTCGATGTTCACTTTGCACAGAAGTATAGCTTCAAGGTGGGTGGTCAGATTAATTCTCTTGAGTTGAGCTTCGATATCATTAATGCTGGTAACATGCTGAATAAGAACTGGGGTCATACCTATGGTGATGGTTTCGGTGTTTACTATAGTCCAGTTAACTATCAGAGAAATGGTCGTTACCAGTTCACTGGTGGTTATGCAACACGTAACTATAGCGATTACTATAGCCGTTGGCGTGGTCAGCTTGGCTTGCGTTACACATTCTAAGATGTAAGATAAAACTATATAAAAAGCAGAGACTCTTCTTGGGGTCTCTGCTTTTTTTGTTACCTTTGTGCTTGATAGACTGCATTCGGTAATCTGTGAGTAAACGTTCATAGCATCCATTTGCATTATCTTTATATAAAAATTAAAAACCATACATTATGATTATTGATTTTGACAAGATTACTGAAGAGCATATTGAAGGCTTTAAAGGGGGTGAAGGAAAATTAGATGTGCGTGCTTTTGTAGATGATCAAGCACGTATCATGTACTCAACCTTGCGTCCTGGTGCAAATAGTGGAAAGCATCAGCATGTGGGTTCTTTTGAGGTTATGTATGTTATTAGTGGTGAACTGACTGTTCATTATGACGATACAACAGAAGTTGCGAGGGTAGGACAGTTACATTATTGTCCAGAAGGACACTTCCATTGGTTTGAGAACTGCACAGACCATGACGTAGTTTACCTTGCTATTGTTCCAACATTGAGATAAAGACGAATTCTTTTCATGAAAAAAATATTTATTGTCGTGAAGAAAAATATTTCTTTCATGAAAATAATTTAGAAATAGGTAACTATCGGTAGGTTAACAAGGGGAAATTAGGAAATAAAACGGTAACTTAACATACCTGTTTTATGCCCAATTAAAAACGTATTCATACCTAAAAATAAATAGGCTTAGGATAAGTTACTTGCCACAAACAACTTGTCAAATCGTAAATCCATTAACTCGTTAACTTTCTGCCACTTTCTTTTGCCATTATAATAAAAAAGGAGTATCTTTGCGAAAGACAAACAGATACACTCCTACACCTAAGTTTTTCACTTTTCAATCTTTGAAGAAAGAGAGGGTAGGGGATGGGAATTTACGATTATGGCAACACATCCTTTATGGTCTGATGACTATTGGCTGCTACTCCTACAGCTTTACTTAAAAAAGCCAGAGGGAATGAAACCGATGTATTCACGTGCGTTGGTAGACCTCAGTTTGGAGCTACACATACCACCAAAGAACCTCTATGAACAGCTTTTTAAGTTGCGACATCGTGATATGCCCATCATTAATCTGATTTGGGAGACGTATGGAGAGAACACACGAAAGCTGAACAAAGACGTAAAGAAACTGCGTTCGATGAAGGGGTTTGGGCAACCTAAGAAGTTCTATGATGGTGTGAAGGTACGCGAAACCTTTGAACATGACTTCCTTCCAGTGGAAGGGGCTACGGAGTTGAAACCTTTTATGCTCATTATGATTCTCGACCTCTATTTCCGTCTTACCCCTATTACAATGGCAGCAGAAACCCCAGAGGTGATAGACCTTGCTAAACTGATGAAGATAAAGCCACAAATGGTTGTGGAGGTAATGGATGTGTTCCAACTCTGCGACCCCTATCTGAACCGTGACGACCTTCTGATATCGCCCTTATTAATGCCCTGTCAGGAGGTATGGAACCGCTATGGAAATGATAACCCAGAGAAACTTTCTGCCTTGGCAGCACAATTAAAGGAATATTTCACTTGATTATACTTGTTTTTTTAGTACTTTTGTAGCACAATTCAGGTAAACAATGGCACAGGAACAAGTACAAATCCAGACCCAGAAACAACAACAAGTGCAGCGTCTCTCACAACAGCAGATGCTGCAGGTAAAGTTGTTGGAGATGCCACTGACAGAATTAGAGGAAAGTGTTAATGCTGAACTCGACGATAATCCTGCCTTAGAAGCAGGAGGGGAGGAGACCGATAGCATTGACAACAACGATACTGTAGAGCATTCAGAAGACGATGATTTCGACACACTTCAGGAACGAGAAGAACGACAAGATGCGCTCGACTCGGCACTGGAGCGTATGCGTTCGGATGATGATCTTCCTACATACGATTCAAGACAGCAACGAAATAATGCTGAATATGAGGAGATTGTGTATGGAGACACAACTTCCTTCATTGATAAACTCAATGAGCAGGTGGGAGAAAGAGAGCTTACTGAACGGCAGAAGAGTATCTTGGAGTATCTTATCGGTAGCTTAGATGATGACGGACTCTTGCGAAAAGACCTCGATAGTATCAGCGATGAGTTGGCAATCTACTATGGAATTGATGCGTCAACTAAGGAATTAGAGGAGGTACTGAAGATTCTGCAGGACTTTGACCCAGCTGGTATCGGTGCAAGAGATTTGCAAGAATGTCTCTTGTTACAGATAGACCGCAAGGTTGAGAATGGTGAGTGGGAGAAAGATAGTCATCTGTATAAATACATCTACAACATCATTTCACATCATTTCGATGCTTTCAAAAAGAAGCATTGGGATAAGATTCAAAGCGCATTGTCGCTGTCTGACCTTCAAGTAGAGGCACTTCAGCGTGAGATTCGTAAGTTGAATCCAAAGCCGGGGTCGTCTATGGGTGAGACACAAGGACGTAACCTGCAACAGATAACACCTGACTTTATCATCGACACAGAGGATGATGGTACGGTTACTTTCAGCTTAAACCACGGCAATCTACCAGAGTTGCACGTTTCGCAGGCCTTCAACGATATGATGGAGACCTACCGCAACAACAAAGCTAATATGAACCGACAGGAGAAAGAGGCGTTGCTTTATGCCAAAGAAAAGGTGGAAAAGGCACAAGGATTTATCGAAGCGGTAAAGCAAAGACGTCATACATTACAGATGACGATGAAGGCTATCATCGATATTCAGCGGAAATTCTTCCAAGATGGAGATGAGGCTGACCTCAAACCAATGATTCTTAAAGACATTGCCGACCGTACAGGATTAGACATCTCTACCATATCACGTGTGAGCAACATCAAGTATGCACAGACACGTTGGGGTACATTCCCTCTGCGTTTCTTCTTCACTGATAGCTATACAACGGAAGATGGCGAGGAAATGTCTACTCGTAAAATCAAGTTGGCACTCAAAGAAGTAATCGACAAAGAGGACAAACGCAAGCCTCTCAGCGATGATGCGCTTGCTAAAGTGATGAAAGAAAAGGGCTTCCCAATAGCCCGTCGCACTGTTGCCAAGTACCGAGAACAACTCGGATTGCCTGTTGCAAGGCTGAGGAAGGAGTGATGTAATTAGGTGTTGGATGTTAGGTGTTAGGTGTTAAAGTATGAACGAAAAGAACATTATATTAACAGCAAGGGTTGTGAGTATGGTTCTCACACCATTCTATTTACCCGTTGTGGGCATATTGGCTATCTTTACTTTTAGCTATCTTAGTATGTTCCCATGGCAGGCAAAGCTGTCGTATGTCTTTTTGGTTTACGCTTTTACAGTGCTTATCCCTACATTACTCATCCACCTTTACCGCCAATACCACGGCTGGACATTGATTCAGTTAGGGCAACGAGAGCGTAGAATGGTTCCTTACGTGATTTCTATTCTTTGCTACTTCACGTGCTTCTACATCATGAATATCCTACACCTGCCTCACATGCTGACGTCTATACTTATGGTAGCATTGATCATTCAGATTCTATGTGCTATCATCAACGTATGGTGGAAGATATCAACGCATACGGCAGCTATCGGTGGTGTGACTGGTTCTTTAATAGCCTTTTCACTGCTATTCAACTTCAATCCGATGTGGTGGCTTTGTCTTACGATCATCGTTTCAGGCTTTGTAGGTAGCAGTAGAATGATTCTCAGGCAACATTCATTGGAGCAGGTGGCATCGGGTTTCTTCTTAGGTATCATCTGTTCATTCATTACAATCATCGTTGTATAGAATGAATAAGAATCGGTAAGACAACTGATTAGAAAAGAATAAACAGCAAACTGACAGTAAGTAATATCTGTCTACATAATATATAGTTACAAAATAAATAAAGAATAAACACTTAATACATTAAGAATATGAAGCCATTAGTTAGTATTATCATGGGTTCAACAAGCGATTTACCCGTAATGGAAAAAGCTTGTAAGTGGTTGGAAGAGCAAGAGATTCCCTTTGAAGTGAATGCACTCTCAGCTCATCGTACACCTGACGCAGTAGAGACTTTTGCCAAGGAAGCAAAAGGTCGTGGCGTAAAAGTTATCATTGCTGCGGCTGGTATGGCTGCTGCTCTACCCGGTGTTATAGCTGCTTCAACACCACTTCCAGTCATTGGCGTGCCAATTAAGGGTATGCTCGATGGTCTTGATGCCTTACTTTCTATCGTTCAGATGCCTCCTGGCATTCCAGTTGCTACTGTTGGCGTCAATGGAGCACAGAATGCTGCCATCCTTGCAGCAGAGATGATAGCACTCGGTGATGAGACTATTGCAAAGAAGATTGACAACTGGAAGGCTTCATTAGGTCAGAAGATAGAGAAGGCTAACAAGGAGTTAGCTGAGCTAAAGGATTATAAGTTTAAGTGCTAAGACCATCCCTAATTCCTTCAAAGAAAGGAGTAACAAAGGAAAACAATTAGGGTAAAGGTCGTTACCACTTATTACCTCTACTATAACCCCTCCCTCGGAGGGGCTTGGGGGAGGTTTTTCATCATCCCAAAAGGGTATTGAAAGACACCCCATTATCCAAATAGAACATGATAGATTTATTCAACTTTGAAAGAAGGAAAACCTCTGTCACGCATGTTGGTGCACTCAACATTGGTGGAGAGAACCCTGTACGCGTACAATCAATGACAACGACTTCCACCGATGATACCGAAGGAAGTGTTGCACAAGCTAAGCGTATCATTGATGCAGGAGGAGAACTTGTACGCCTCACAACGCAAGGAAAGCGCGAGGCAGAAAACTTAAAGAATATCAATGCACAACTACGTGCAGACAATTATATGGCTCCGCTCTGTGCGGATGTTCACTTCAATGCGAATGTAGCAGATGTTGCTGCACTCTATGCAGAGAAGGTTCGTATCAATCCGGGTAACTATGTCGACCCTGCTCGTACGTTCAAAAAGCTGGAGTATACCGATGAGGAATATGCACAAGAGCTACAGAAGATTGAGGACAGACTGATTCCTTTCATCAATATATGTAAGGAGAACCACACCGCTGTACGTATTGGTGTCAACATGGTAGCCTTTCTGACCGTATTCGTAACCGTTATGGCGATACACCAGAAGGTATTGTAGAGAGCTGCATGGAGTTCCTCCGCATCTTCCGTAAGTATGACTTCCATGACATTGTCATCTCTATCAAATCCTCAAACACGGTTGTTATGGTTCGTTCCGTACGCCTTCTTGTGGCTGAGATGGACAAGGAAGGTATGCACTATCCGCTCCACCTTGGTGTTACCGAGGCTGGTGAAGGTGAAGACGGACGCATTAAGAGTGCCGTAGGTATTGGTGCCTTACTCGCTGATGGTATCGGTGACACGATCCGTGTATCACTGAGTGAAGAGCCAGAGTGCGAGATTCCAGTGGCTAAACACCTTACATGGTATATCCGTCGACACGAGAAACATCTTCTCATCCCTGCTGAACAGTATGCTGACTTTGATTATCTCCATCCTAACCGACGTGAGACAGTGGCTGCAGGCAACATCGGTGGCGAGAATGTTCCTGTTGTTATTGCGACTCGAAAGGCTGATCAAGCAACTGCCGAGGTGTCATCACCAGATCTACCAAAGCCCGACTATATCTATGTACAGGGTGAATTGCCTGAGAAATTAGGTAAGAAGCAGAAGTATATCCTTGATTATGATGCCTATATGGACCTTGCCAATAGTGGTAAGCAGTCCTTAGAGAACGTCTACCCAATCTTCCCTGTGACGGGAATGCCTTTCATCAGTGCGATAAACAGTGATGTTAAGTTCCTCGTCTTGAAGTATGGTACACCTTCAGAGGAGTTCCTTGCTTGTCTGAAAACACATCCAGAGGTGGTTGTGGTATGTATGACAAGCCATCAGAACCGACTCGGTGACCAGCGTGCATTGGCGCATCAACTGATGATAGCAGGACTGAAAAACCCTATTATCTTTGCCCAGATGTATCAGCATTCAACTACCGAAGAGAAGGAAGAAAGCAGTAACAGCCAACAGGCAGAGACAACTACGGCTAAAGAGAAGTTCCAATTAGAGGCTGCAGCAGATATGGGTGCACTGATGATGGACGGACTCACCGATGGTATCTGGCTGATGAACAATGGCAACCTCTCACAAGAGGATGTTGAACAAACGGCTTTCGGTATTCTTCAAGCAGGCCGCTTGCGTATGGTGAAGACCGAATACATCTCTTGTCCGGGCTGTGGACGTACACTCTACGACCTTCGTACGACGATTGCTCGCATCAAAGAAGCTACCAAGGGAATGAAAGGACTGAAGGTAGGTATCATGGGCTGTATCGTGAATGGTCCCGGTGAGATGGCTGATGCAGACTATGGATATGTCGGTGCAGGCCCTAAGAAGGTGAGCCTTTACCGCAAACAGGTATGCGTTGAGCATAATATACCAGAGGAAGAAGCGGTCGAGCGATTGCTTGCTTTGATTAAGGCAGATCAGAATAAGGCTTAAATCGGCGATTTAGGACTCAATAGATGTAATTCAACATCGGTGGCTTTCGTTATCATCCCAACGGCAGGAACGCCTCTTTTTTGTGGTATCCTATTGTGGTGTTAATACTCCGCACGCGTGGTGTTCATGCTTAGCACCATACGTGCGGACCGTAAGCACCAATGGTGCGGAGGGCTAACTCCCCTACAACCAACCATACTTTTGATAAGAGGAGAGGATAGATTTGGGGCTTAATGATTAGGGGTAAATAGCAAATAGAGTTTGGGTAATTAGGTATAAAAAGGCGATTAATCAGCTTAAAAGAATGTACCAATTAGGCTTATTTGCCTAACAAGCGAAACAATCTACCCTTATAAAGCCCTGATTTACCGATAATTACATTTCTGTGTTAAAACAAGAAAAAAGTAAAAATGTAGTATAGATTCTGCTTGCTTCTTTCCTTTTAAAAGACTATCTTTGCAACATGAAGGTATTGGAGGAAATAAAGAAGTATTGCCTGAGTCGCTATAACCTGTCCGTTCTTGGCGCACAGGTGGGCATTTATGCGCTCCTTGTATCTATCTGGTCATTGGTCATTATGCTACTTGAGCATGACGTCAATGCCGCCAAGGAGTCCATGTGTGTCAATGCCTTCGTACTTTTCTTGCTACTGATAGTCTTCATGGCGAATTTCTATGTGCTGGTTCCTTATCTCTTTGAAGCAAAGAATAAGATAAAGCACTGGGCATTCTGGGTAATCAATCTGCTGTTTATCGTTCTTTGGAATCATCATATCTTCAGCATTTATAATGCCGATTTACCGAACGCACCTATACGAATAGGGTTCTATCAGTTTGGTGTGATGTGGATGATTCTCAACTATGCAATGGTCGTTGCGGCAATCTTCGTGCGTTATTATATCCGCCATAGTACGCTCAGAAGGCAACTAAGAGAGGAGAAACAGAAGATGACGGAAGCTGAATTGGCATGGCTGAAGAACCAGCTAAACCCACACTTCCTCTTTAATACGCTCAATAACATAGCCTCACTCACCCAGACAAGCCCGAATAATGCCCAAAAGGCAATCGGTCAACTGTCTGAACTCCTACGCTATGCACTCTATGAGACACAGCCCAAAGAGGTGAGTCTGAATGGTGAGATTGCCTTTATCAAGAACTACATCAACCTGATGTCACTACGGTCGGGTAGTAATGTAGAGATAAAGAGCCAATTCATCATCCATAACACACAACTACTCATTGCGCCGTTGGTATTCCTAACACCTGTTGAGAACGCTTTTAAGCATGGCATAAGTGCCAATAAACCATCGTTTATCCACATATCTATCACAGAAGATAATGGTAAGATTGTCTTTCTCTGTGAGAACAGTAACTATCCAAAAAACGACACAGACAAGAGTGGAAAGGGTATAGGATTAGAGAATATGTACCGCCGTTTAGAGTTGATTTACCCTGATAGGTATCACATCGAACAGCGTATTACACCAGAGGTTTACCACCTCAAGATTATTATTAAGCCATAATAATAATGTAATTCTCACCTCCAACACCCAATCTTCACACATCATCACCACCCAACATTCACCACCCATCACCACATCCCCACATATC
>CAKMOD010000076.1 GCA_927910885.1 uncultured Prevotella sp.
ACGATCAAACCTGGCCTACTCTATACCAACAATGGTTTTTGGGATACCTTCCGCACTTCATTCCCACTCTTTGCCTTGATTATTCCAGAGCACTATCGTCAGTTTCTTGAAGGCTTCCTCAATAGCTACCGCGACACTGGATATCTTCCTAAGTGGCTTGCCCCTGATGAAAGAGGAATGATGCCTGGCAACTTTGATTGATGGTCTTATTGCAGATAGCGCCTGCAAAAACATGGCACCTGAGCTTGAGGAAGAATTTCTCAAGCCATGATCAAAACTGCGACCAAGGCAGATCCAAAAGCTATCAATGGACGACACGGCCTGGCCCAATACCAAGAACTTGGCTACCTATCCACAGACCACCATGAAAGTGTCAGTCATACACTGGACTATGCTTACAGTGATTTTTGCATCTCTACCTGCGCAGCAAAATTAGGTCAAGAAGAGCTGGCACAAGCATATGCTCAATATGCTAAGAATTATCAAAACCTATTTGACCCTGAGACAGGCTATATGAGGGCGCGTGATGTAGATGGCAACTTCCGTCCTGACTTTTCTCCCTATAGTTGGGGTCGTGACTACGCTGAGTGTTCAGCTATTCAAGCCAGTCTCGGTGTCTTACACGATATTTCTGGACTTAGCCAACTAATGGGTGGAAAAGAAGCCTTTAGCAACTATCTTTTGAAAGCTTGTCAAAGTATCCCACTCTTTGAAACGACGGGCTATGGATATGAAATTCATGAGATGAGCGAGATGGCAACAGCGCCATTTGGTCAACTAGCCATTTCAAACCAACCAAGCTTTCACATCCCTTATCTTTTCCGTTATAGTAATTACCCCCAATATACCAGTCTCTTAATCAAGACCCTCCGTCAAAAAGCCTTTCGAGTTGGCTGGGATGCCTATCCAGGTGATGAGGATAACGGGAGCCTCTCTGCTTGGTATGTCTGGTCTGCTATCGGGCTTTATCCAACTTGCCCAGGAAAAGCAAGCTATGATCTTGGAATTCCGCTCTTTGATCACCTTCGTGTCTATCTGACAGAAAAAAACCAGTGGTTGGATGTTCGGACTCAGAAAAATCATGAACACTTCCACTTTGTTCAAGACTGTAAACTGGACGGAAAAGAGAAACAAAGCATCAGCCATCAGGAATTGCTCAATGCCAAGAATCTTGATTTTAATCTCAGCTGGTTACCCAAGCATAACTAATAGCAATATTTCACAAGTTATCCACAGGAAAAGCGCAAAGAGTACGACGAGTTGAAGGCACTCGTTGACAGTCATCCGCTCGACCTCAACTATCGTGTGAATGTTCGGAAACTGGCTTTTGCAGAATGGAAAGAAGAAGGAAGCCCTTCAGAAGTACCGTGATGTACTGAAAGAGGACCCTAATAACTCGCTTGCTAAGCTCTCTATGATGGATTATTATAATAACATCGGAGACAAGGCAACCGCAAAAACAATCCTACAGGAGCTACTGCAATCGCCAAAAACAGAGAAGGAAACAAAGTTAGAGTTACTCCGTCAGATTATCACAAGCAGTCAGAAAGATAATAACCCAGATAGTACTGAGGTGATGCGACAGTTCTCTGTGGCTTTAGCTGTTCCACAAGAAGACGCTGATATCTATATGCTTAAAGCCGCATACATGACACTTCGCAAGTGGCCAAAGGCTGAAATCAATCGCGTTTATGAGAAAGCTATTGAGGTAGAGCCTGATAATTCGCGTGCAAGAGTAGCTCTGATTCAAAACATTTGGGAAACAGAAGACTACGATAAGGTCATCGCTATCTGCCGACCAGCCATAGAGTATAATCCAGATGAGATGGCATTCTATTACTTCCAAGGTATGGCTCAGTTCCAAAAGCACGATAGTGACGCTGCATTGGAGACCTTCCGAAAGGGAGTGGGGCAGATAAAGCCAGACAGTAACCCAGGTATTGTGTCAGACTTCTACGCTATTATGGGTGATATCCTTCATGAGAAGGGGCGCAATGATGAGGCTTTTCAAGCGTATGATAGTTGTTTGCAGTGGAAAGCAGATAATGTTGCTGCATTGAACAACTATGCCTATTACCTCAGTGAGGAGAATAAAAACCTTACGAAGGCAGAGCAGATGAGCTATAAGACTATTAAGGCAGAGCCTAATAATAGTACTTATCTCGATACATACGCATGGATTCTTTTCCAACAGAAACGTTACGAAGAGGCAAAAATCTATATCGAACAAGCTATCCGTAATGACTCTACACTAAGCAATGTTGTAAAGGAACACGCTGGTGATATCTATGCACAGACAGGCGATATAGAGAAAGCTCTTGAGTACTGGAGGAAAGCTCTCGATGGAAATAAGGAGAATGCAACATTGAGAAAGAAGATAGAACTAAAGAAATACATAGCAGAATGAAGAAAACAAAGATATTACTTGTAAGCATGACTGCCCTAATCTTGGCATCATGTGGTACAAAGAAAGCTGTAGTGCAACAGAAACCTGTACAGGATAATAAGGTTGCACAGCAGACAGCACCTGCTCCAAAGGATAACAAGATGGAGAGTCTTGTTGTCATGCAGCGTGTTGCTGACAATGCACTTTACCAAAAGAACCTCGTTTCAAATCTCACTTTTACGCTCAATGATGGGCGTAAGGATATTACCGTACCAGGCATTTTGCGTATGCGTAAGGATGAGGTAATCCGCTTGCAGTTGCTGATTCCAATTCTTCGTAGTGAGGTGGGACGCATCGAGTTTGCAAAGGATTATGTCCTCTTCATCGATCGCATCCATAAGCAGTATGTAAAGGCAAGCTACGATGAGGTAGGCTTCTTGCGTGATAATGGTATCAACTTCTATTCGCTCCAGTCGCTTTTCTGGAATCAAGTGTTCATTCCTCGTCAGCAAAAGGTAAGCGAAGCAGACCTCTCACAGTTTGCTGTTGATGAAAGCAAGGCGCAGACTGAAGGCTCAACTATGATAAGTCTTAAAGACGGAAAGATGGATTATCAGTGGTCGGTTAACCCTAAGAACAATCAGATTGTACTGACAACTGTAACTTATAACAGCAATGCTCATGGTGCTTCAAAGCTCTCATGGAGTTATGATGAATTCAAGGCGTTTGGTTCAAAGCAGTTCCCTGCAAGCCAAGCTTTGACAATCAATACTCCGAAATTTGGTCAGAAGCCTGCGAAGACACTTAAAGCAAACTTTGATCTTGAGGGCTTCAGCGATGCCAACGATTGGGAAGTTTTTACCACACCATCTGATAAGTATACAAAAGTAAGCGTAGAGGATATCCTCGGCAAACTAATGAACTTTTAAATGAAACGTCTTTCTTTATTATTCATATTGTCAATCATGTGTATGCTGAGTGTTTCTGCTCAGCATTCACGAAAGCATAGAAGGCAGCATAAAGCGGCTGTCACTCAATCTGTTCAGACAAAATCTTCTGTAAAAGGGAAGGGCAAAAAAGCCTTTAATACGACACAAAATAGCCCAGCAGAAGTTCCTGTAACTAACGTAAAAGGTCAGAAGCAGGTAGCAGAGAAACAGCAAGCTCAACCCCAAGTAAAGGGTAAGCAACAGCATGGTAACGTACAACAGCAGCAACTTGTCAAAGGTCAGCAGCCTCAAGGCAAGGGTCAACCAGTTCAGGTTAAGGGTCAGCCAGTTCTACGTGGTAAGGCTGCTGCCCGCAATGCCAATGTTGGTAAGAAGGGCACAAAGGGTCCTGCATACGTAACAACAGAGGAAATTAAGGGCTTGCAGCAGCAAAACCAGAAGTTGCGACAAGAGATTTCAGAGCATGAGGAGGAAATGAAAGTAAAGCAGAAGGACGTTGACGACCGTCTGCAAAGATTGTTCGCCTCGATACTGAAATCGGTCAGCACAAGAGAACGATTGATACTATTGCCACAGATATCAAGGGCTTAGATACGAATATCGGTATTTTGAAGGGTCAGTTAGCTTCTCTTGAGGCACAGTTGGGCGAGCGTCGTGCTCGTTTCATCCGTTCTATGCGCTACATGGCACGTCATCGTAGTATTCAAGACAAGATGATGTTTGTCTTTTCTGCAAAGAACTTAACACAGATGTATCGTCGTCTTCGTTTTGTACGTGAGTATGCTGCCTACCAGCGTGCGCAGGGCGAACAGCTCAAAGCTAAGCAGATGCAGGTAGATGAGAAGCATTCACAGTTGAAGCAGGTGCGTGTTAATAAGAGTAACCTTCTCTATAAAGACCGTCAGGTGCATGCTCAGATGGAACGTAAGCGTGTTGAACAGCAAAACGTTGTAACCTCTTTACAGAACGATCAGAAGGTTTTGCAGGGTGTTATCGCACAGCGTCGTCAACAGCAACAGACGTTGAATGCACAGATTGACCGACTCATTCAGATAGAAATACAGAAGGCACGCGAACGTGCTATAGCAGAAGCAAAGGCGCAGGCTGCCGCTCGTGCCGCTGCCGCTAAGAAGCGTGCAGAGGAATTGGCACGTAAGAAGGCAGCTGCAGAAGCTGCCGCTCGTGAGAATGCTCGTCGTATTGCTGAGGCAAAAGAGCGTGAGGAGAAAGCTAAGGCTGCCGCTCGTGCTGCTGCTGAGGCTGCCGAGAAAGCTCGTCAGGAAGCTGCTGCTCGTGCTGCTGCTGCCCGTGCTGCCGCTGAAAAGGCACGTCAGGAAGCTTTGCAGAAGGAACGTGCTGCCGCTCGTGAACGTGCTATTCGTAAGGTAGAGGAGCAGGAGGCTGCTGCTAAGGCTGCACAAGAAAAGGCTGAGGCTCGTGCTGCTGCAGAGAAGGCTCGTGCTGACCAGATGGCCCGTGAGGCTGAGGCAAATCGTGTAGCTGCCGAACGCAAGGCTGATGCCGACCGTGAACGTGCTGCTCGTGAGGCTGAAGCTGCGAGAGCATCTGCTGCTGAAAGCAATGATATGCTCAGTTCTGCTGACCGTGCGATAACTGGTAACTTTGCTAATAACCGTGGTCGATTGCCAATGCCATTGACTGGTCAGATTGTTAGTCACTTCGGTCAGTACAATGTAGCTGGTATGTCAAATATCCGTCTGAATAATGATGGTATCAATATCAAGGGTGCTCCTGGAGCAGCCGTTCGCAGTGTCTTTATGGGCGAGGTGAGTGGAGTCTTCATGGCAGGTGGTATGAGTGTTGTGATGATTCGTCATGGTATTTATATCTCTGTTTATGCTAATTTGGGTTCTGTAGGCGTCAGCAAGGGTCAGAAAGTTGGTACGGGACAGACCATCGGAACCGTTGGTAAGACGGGTATTCTTCAGTTCCAGTTGCGTAAGGAGACTGCTAAGCTGAATCCAGAGCAATGGTTGCGCTAATAAGCGGCTTGTTTCTTATATTAATAATGTAGGCTTATTGAGTGCAAAATGACGATGTCTTGCCTTGTGGTTTATCGTCTTTTACAACCTCAATAGTATGTTATAACTAAATTATCTTCATGAGAAGAAAACATTCTTTTCATGAAGATAATTCTTTTTTTTCATGAAGATAATTCTTTTTTATCGTGAAGAAAAATCTTCTTCAATAGCTTTCTTGTAAGCTTCTTGCCTCTTAATAGTTAGCTATAAACATCTTACTTCCTTCTTTGTAATATCTATAATGCCGCTTTCTTCTCATCATAAGCCGATGTGTTGATGCTTCGCACATATCGTGCTAAGGCTTCGCACATATCGTGCTAAGGCTTCGCACATATCGTGCGGATGGTAAACACCAATGGTGCGGAGCACTAAACACATCGAAATATGATATATAAACGGATTCAACTTATTGATGAAAGTTAGATAGAAGTTATTTCTGTAGATCCTTATTGTAGGTTTTTGGATTTCTAATTGGTACGCATATAGGATGTATTTTGTTCTATAAAAGAAGATAATTGCTCTATTCTTCTTTATTTGATAGAGTGAAACCAAAAGGCTAAAATTGCAATTTAATATCTAATTTATTTTTTGCTTTGCGGATAAATGTTTATATTTGCAGAAAATAAAGTGCAATCAGTTATTTGAATAAAAGACTTTCAGGCTTTTTTATACATGCTGATTTGACGAAGATAAATTAGGAAACAATGCAGACAATCGGACATCTCTCTGTTCTTATTCACGAACAAGCAAAAAAATACGGTGCAAAACCAGCAATCACCTTCCGTAACTTTGGAAGTCTGGAGTGGAAGACAGTGTCATGGAACCAGTTCTCAATGCGCGTAAAGGAAGTTTCAAATGCGCTCTTAAACCTCGGAATGAAGCCACAAGAGGCTATCGCTGTTTTTTCACAGAACTGTATTCATCATCTTTATACGGACTATGGTGCATACGGAGTACGTGCGATTAGCATTCCGTTCTATGCAACAAGTTCTGAGCAGCAGATACAGTATATGATTCAGGATGCCAATGTAAGATTTCTTTTCGTTGGTGAACAGGAGCAATATGACAAAGCACGTCGTATTCTATCCCTTTGTCCTTCATTGGAGCGTATTATTGTTTTTGATTCAAGTGTACGCCTTAGTCAGCATGATCCAAATTCTATTTATTTCGCAGACTTCTTGAAGTTAGGTGAAGGTTTTCCGCGTGAAGCAGAGGTAGAAGAGCGTTTGGCGCAGGCAAACTATGATGATGTTTGTAATATCCTTTACACAAGTGGTACCACTGGCGAGAGCAAGGGAGTTATCTTGACTTATAAGATGTATCAGGCTGCTATGGATGCCAATAGAAAGAGTGTGCCTGTAAATGAAAAAGACCGTATTATTAACTTCCTGCCATTCACCCATGTTTTTGAGCGTGGTTGGGCTTGCTTGGCACTCTCTGTAGGTGCAGAGTTGATTGTAAATACTTATCCAAAGGAGATTCAGCAGAGTATGCGTGAAACGCATCCAACAAGTATGGCGGCTGTTCCTCGTTTCTGGGAGAAGGTTTATGTGGCTGTAAAGGAGCGCATGGAGAAGTCCAGTATCGTTCAGCGTAAACTCTTCTATTATGCTCTGAACGTTGGTAGAAAGCGTAATATACAGTATCTGGCACGTGGAAAGCGTGTTCCTTTGGGGTTGGAGATGGAATATAAGTTTGTCAATAAGACAGTGTTGAGCCTTGTGCGCAAGCAGTTAGGATTGGAGAACCCTCATATCTTCCCAACAGCAGGTGCATACGTTTCTCCAGAGATTGAGGAGTTTGTACATAGCATAGGACTCAATATGCTTGTTGGTTATGGTCTGACAGAGAGTCTTGCAACCGTTACCTGTGATCATGATGGTCAGTCTTATACCGTTGGTTCTGTGGGTAGACCACTTCAAGGTATTGATATCAAGATTAGCGATGAAGGTGAGGTTCTGTTGAAGGGTCCAACGATTATGCCGGGTTACTTCCGTCGTGATAGTGCGAATGCAGAAGCTTTTGATAAGGATGGCTACTTCCATACTGGTGATGCAGGTTATATGAGGAATGGTGAGTTGTTCTTAAAAGAACGTATCAAAGACCTTTTTTAAGACCTCGAATGGTAAGTATATTGCGCCACAGATGGTGGAGGGTATGCTGTTAGTGGATAAGTTTATCGAGCAGGTTTCGGTCATTGCTGATCAGCGTAAGTTTGTTGCTGCTCTGATTGTTCCAGAGTTCTCTGTATTGGAAGAATGGGCAAAAGAAAATCATATTGAGTTCAAGGACCGTGAGGAGTTATGTCAGGATCAGCGTGTAAATGAGATGATGCGTGAGCGTATCGATACCTTACAGCAGCGTTTGGCATCATACGAGAAGATTAAACGCTTCACTCTTCTCCCTCATCATTTCTCAATGGAAAGCGGAGAATTAACGAATACATTGAAGCTGAAACGTTCGGTTGTAAACCGTCGCTATCAGGATGTAATTGAAAAGATGTACGAAGAGTAGGGAGGTAAATGAGTTGATGAGTAGACGTGTTGACGTGTAGACAGGTTAGTTGTTAAGAAGAATTAGACTGTATTTTATCAGCTTTAATAGTTTCACTCGGCTTGCTATTTTTGATAGTCTTACTCGTTCTACCAACTCTTCTAACCCCACTCCAACGATAAAAGAATAAAGATGATAACAGCAGATCAGCTAAAAGATATCCAAGAACGCACTGAAGCGTTGCACCGTTATCTTGATATTGACAAGAAACGGATTGAATTTGAGGAGGAACAACTCCGTACACAAGCCCCAGACTTTTGGGATGATCCAGCTCGTGCACAGGAGCAGATGAAGAAGGTTAAGGATATTGAGAAATGGGTCAAAGCCTATGATAAGGCTCGTGCGCTGGCTGATGAAGTACAGTTGGCATTCGATTTCTATAAAGATGAACTCGTCACTGAGGAGGAAGTTGACATCGCATACGCTAAAGTTCTTAAGGTAATTGAAGGCTTAGAGCTTAAGAATATGCTACGTCAGGAGGAAGACCCGATGGAGTGTGTGATGAAGATTAACTCTGGAGCGGGCGGTACGGAGAGTCAAGACTGGGCTTCTATGCTGATGCGTATGTATATGCGTTGGGGCGAAGCACAGGGATATCATGTGACAATCTCTGATATTCAAGATGGCGATGAGGCTGGTATCAAGAGTGTAACAATGAAATTTGAGGGCGGAGAATACGCTTATGGCTATTTGAAGAGTGAGAATGGTGTACACCGTTTGGTACGTGTTAGCCCGTTCAATGCCCAAGGTAAGCGTATGACAAGCTTTGCCAGCGTCTTCGTTACTCCTTTGGTTGATGATACGATTGAGGTATTTGTTGACCCTGCTCGCGTTAGTTGGGATACCTTCCGTTCGAGTGGTGCGGGTGGACAGAATGTCAACAAGGTAGAGTCAGGTGTACGTTTGCGCTATCAATATGAAGACCCTGACACTGGAGAACAAGAAGAAATCTTGATCGAAAATACGGAAACTCGTGACCAGCCAAAGAACCGTGCTAAGGCTATGCAGCTCTTGAAGTCACAGTTGTATGACCGTGCAATGAAGAAACGCATGGAAGAACAGGCTAAGATTGAGGCTGGTAAGAAGAAGATTGAGTGGGGAAGTCAGATTCGTAGTTACGTCTTTGATGACCGTCGTGTGAAGGACCACCGCACTAATTATCAGACTTCTGATGTGGATGGTGTGATGGATGGTAAGATTGATGACTTCATCAAGGCTTACCTCATGGAGTTCCCAACGGAGGAATAAAAAGCCTCTCACATCTCCATCGAAGGGAGGGAAGAACTTAATGGGAAACGGTTTGGATAAAAGTAATAAAGATATAAAGTTACGATAATCCCACTGCTATCTAATAGATCCCCTCCTTTGTAGGAGTTTGGGGAGGTTTCTTCCCTTATTATTAATGATATACAACCTTTTAAAATAATATAACTATGAGCGAAAGAAGTAAAGTAAACCGTAAGGAAAGAGAACTTAAACAAGAAAAACAGGCTAAGCGAGTTATTACATGGTTGGCTGTGGTTTTGATAGCATTGAGCGTTCTTACAATCGTTATTGCATCAAATATCTAATAATAATCAGCGCTTTTATAATGGGCGACAGTTATCTTATTGATAGGTAACGGTCAATGATTATATTAATAATGGGATTTTCATGAGTGGATTAGAGATTGAAAGAAAGTTCTTAGTTCATAAGAATATGGACTGGAAAAAGCATGCAAGTAGTTGTAGTCACATACAACAAGGATATTTTGCAGCAGTCAATACCGTTCGTGTTCGTATCAGGGACGATAAGGGATATCTTACAATCAAAGGCCCATCACGCACAGGTGGTCTATCACGTTATGAGTTTGAAAAAGAGATTACATTGGAGGAAGCACAGCAGCTAATGCTTTTATGCGAGCCAGGTGTAATTGATAAGCATCGCTATCTTGTTCCTTTTGGTGGTCATACCTTTGAGATAGACGAGTTTCATGGTGATAATGAAGGACTCGTGTTGGCTGAGGTTGAGTTAGGTAGTGAGGATGAATCGTTTGATAAGCCAGACTTTATCGGCTTGGAGGTGACGGGAAATCGCCACTTTTATAATTCTCAGATGCGCCGCAACCCATTTAAGCTTTGGCGCGATATCGTACCAGAAGAATACCGATAACTAAGGCTATTGTCGATCCAATAGCGTCTGCGTAGAAGTCGAGCCATTCGCCACTTCGATTCCCATTTGTACAGTTGGACTGAAGAATCTCTATGAGTCCTCCCATAAGAACAGGTATTAACCAGACCCATACGACAATAAACTTTGGGCTGGGATGCTTCGTTGTGCGTATGTATTCAAGGCTTATGCTTAGTCCTAAAACTAAGTAGATAAGACTATGCGTCCACTTATCAATAAACCTAACAGAACTCAGTGGAGTTTCTGGAATAGTCATAAAACACAATATCCAAGTTCCTATTACAATAATACAACTAAATGGATATTTAGTTAAGATGTGTTGTAATATATTCATATTTTACTTCTAATTTGATACAAAAGTAGAGATTTTTTCGTAAATTTGCGCATATATTCAAGTCAAATTTATATGGGTGAACAAAAAAGAGCAAAGTTTGGAAGCAAGTTAGGTATGATCCTTGCTACGGCTGGTGGTGCTGTTGG
The DNA here is from genome assembly GCA_927910885.1 of uncultured Prevotella sp. Lineage (GTDB taxonomy): Bacteria > Bacteroidota > Bacteroidia > Bacteroidales > Bacteroidaceae > Prevotella. The sequence continues at coordinate 10,581 of CAKMOD010000076.1, forward strand.
TTTGGGTAATGTGTGGCGTTTCCCATACATGGCAGGCCAGAATGGTGGAGCAGCTTTCATTCTCATCTATGTCGGTTGTATCTTATTATTGGGCTTGCCTTGTATGATTAGTGAGTTCATTATTGGTCGCCATGCAGCCTCAAATACGGCACGTGCCTATACAAAGTTGTCTAATGGGAGTGCATGGAAGTGGGTAGGTTACTTAGGAGTGCTCACTGGTTTCCTCATTACTGGCTATTATGCTGTGGTTGCTGGCTGGTGTTTGCAATATGGTACAGCCTCTGTGTTGAATCATCTTCACGGTACACCAGATTATTTCAAGTCCTATTTTGCAGACTTCTCTACCAACCCATGGAAGCCAGTTCTATGGACAGTAATGATTCTACTCTTCACGCATTATGTTATCATTCATGGTGTTAGGAATGGTATCGAGCGTGCTTCAAAGATTCTGATGCCAGCACTTTTCGTGCTTTTGGTAGCTATTGTCGTTGCATCTTGCCTTCTCCCAGGAGCAAGTAAGGGAGTTGAATTCCTACTGAAGCCCGACTTTAGTAAGGTGACAGGTGATGTGTTCCTTGGTGCTTTGGGGCAATCATTCTATTCGATGAGTATTGCAATGGGTTGTATCTGTACATACGCTTCTTATTATAGCCGTCACACAAAGTTGTTGAACTCAGCTGTACAGATTGGTATCATTGATACCTGCGTGGCTATTCTTGCAGGTTTGATGATTTTCCCAGCAGCATTCTCAGTGGGAGTAAGTCCTGATAGCGGACCATCTCTTATCTTTATCACACTTCCAAATGTCTTTGAACAGGCCTTTGCAAGTATGCCAGTGGTAGGATATATTATTTCAATGGCATTTTACCTATTGCTTTCAATGGCAGCATTGACCTCATTAATATCCCTACACGAGGTGAGTACAGCCTTCTTCCAAGAGGAGTTGCACATCAGTCGTCCACGTGCTGCATTGATCGTTACGGCTGGTTGTTCGCTTATCGGTGCTGTCTGTTCGTTGTCGTTGGGCGAATGGAGTTTCCTCAAGTTGGCAGGTGTCGACCTTTTCGACGTCTTCGACTTCGTGACAGGACAAATCTTCCTCCCTATTGGTGGACTTCTTACCTGCCTATTCATTGGCTGGTATGTGCCTAAAAAGCTGGTGAAAGATGAGTTTACTAACTGGGGAACCACACGTGGTATCTTCTTTGGTACTTATTACTTCCTCATCCGCTTTGTATGTCCATTGGCTATTCTGGTTATCTTCCTACATCAGTTGGGAGTATTCTAAGCCATTAGATAAGTAAGTTCTCTCTATCTTTTCCATCCTTAAAAAGTAAGAGAAGAAACTCTATACCAACCCTTCTCCAATAGGAGAGGGGATTGGTAAATATTAAGAGAGGTCTTAATCTCCACTCTTAATCTACTACCTTTCATCACTTATTCATACTTAATAACTACCTGACCATTCTTTACTTCTATAAAAGAATCTCTTTTGAAGAAAAGTAAAATGACTTAAAATTCTACACACTATGAAATCTAAAATCA